>CALHIO010000179.1 GCA_938030915.1 uncultured Gemmatimonadota bacterium | reverse complement strand
CTGATCACGCGTGAGGATCTTTCGCTCATGCGCGAGGGGACCGTGATCTGTGACGTCGCCATCGATCAGGGCGGCTGCGTCGAGACGATGAAGCCCACCACGCACAACGATCCGGTCTACACGGTCGATGGCGTCATCCACTACGCGGTTGCGAACATGCCCGGCGGTGTCCCGAGGACCAGCACGCTCGCGCTCACGAACGCCACGCTGCCGTATGCGGCCGCGCTCGCCAAGAAGGGCTGGCAGAAGGCATGCCTCGACGACGATGCGCTGAAGCTCGGTGTCAACGTCGTGGACGGTCACGTCACCTATCAGGGCGTGGCCGAGGCCTTCGACATGGAGTGCCGTTCGGTCGAGGACTTCCTCGGAGCTCCATCTCAGGCCTGATGACGACCGTGCGCTTTCGGCGACTTCCGTCGAACCCCGACTTGCCGCTCCCCGACCGTGCGACCGAGCACGCCGCCGGCTACGACGTGCGGTCGGCCGAGGAGGCGTTGACGCTCGAGCCCGGAGAGATCCGACTCGTGTCGACAGGGCTCGTCATGGAGTTGCCCGAAGGGATCGAGTGCCAGGTCCGGCCGAGGTCGGGCCTGGCGCTCAAGCATGGCGTTACCCTTCCGAACAGTCCCGGGACGATCGATCCCGATTACCGCGGAGAGCTGCGGGTCATCATGCAGAATCTGGGGCCCGAGGCTGTGACACTGGAGCGCGGGGAGCGCATCGCGCAGCTGGTATTCGCACGCTTTGAGGCCCCGGAGATCGAGGTCTCGGACGAACTGTCCGAGACCGGGCGCGGCGAGGGCGGATTCGGCAGCACGGGGAAGAAATGACCCCGATGGGCCTCGTCTCCGAGCGAGGTGTGGAACTACTGGCATGCGATCGCCGGTAAACGTATGTTCATCGTGCGTCGCACGACGTGTCAAATTGGCACCCCTGAGCGCCTTACGCCGCCGGAACAGGCATCACGTTGCTTCCCGAACTGACCAACTGGCTTAGCTCCGGTCGACTGATCCCGGTCAACGACATCGCCGTCGACCTGGGGACCGCGAACACCCTCATCTATGTGAAGGGTGAAGGCATCGTGCTGAACGAGCCCTCCGTCGTCGCGGTGGAGAAGGGAAGCCGACGGATTCTGGGCATCGGGCTCGAGGCCAAGAGGATGCTCGGCCGCACGCCGGAGGGGATCGAAGCGATTCGTCCACTCAAGGACGGCGTGATCGCGGACGTGGACGTGACGGAGATGATGCTCCGCCATTTCCTGAAGCAGGTCACCTCGAAGAGGATCTTCCGGATCAAGCCGACCGTCGTCGTCGGCGTGCCGTCGGGGATCACGGAACTGGAGAGGCGGGCGGTTCGCTCGTCCGCGATGTCGGCGGGCGCGAAAACCGTCTACATGGTCGATGAGCCGATGGCGGCTGCGATCGGTGTGGGACTTCCGGTTGAGACGCCGACGGGCAACATGGTGATCGACATCGGCGGGGGAACGACCGAAATCGCAGTCATCGCGCTGTCCGGCATCGTCTCCGATACATCGATTCGTGTCGGCGGCGACGAGCTGGATTCGGCGATCGTCACCTTCCTCCGCAAGAACTACAACCTGCTGATTGGTGAGCCGACCGCCGAGGCCATCAAGGTCCAGATCGGTTCCGCGTTCGATTACGGGGAAGAGCGCGAAATGGACGTGAAGGGACGGGATCTCGTGTCGGGGATTCCGAAGACCGTCATCGTGCATTCGCAGGAGGTGCGCGAATGCATTCAGGAGCCGATTCAGGCGATCGTGGACGCGGTGCGGCGCGCCCTCGAGATCACTCCGCCCGAGCTTTCCTCCGATATCGTGGACCGTGGGATCATGATGACCGGCGGTGGGGCCCTGATTCGGGGGCTCGACAAGCTGCTCAAGCACGAGACGAACCTGCCGATCCATGTCGACGAGGAACCGCTCACGTGTGTCGTGCGCGGCGCAGGTCGCATTCTCGACGACCTGACCAAGTACCGCACGGTCCTCGTCCAGTAGCGAGGCTCTGAGTTGCCTCCCTACGGCAACGAGCCGGAGTCGGGCGGGGGTGGGCGCGATCTCGTCCTGACCGGCTTCATCCTCCTGTTTGCCTTCGGCGCGGCGTACCTGCCCCCGACGACACAGGAGCGCGTGTCCGCGGCTCTGCAGGTCTCGGCCCTGCGCCCATTTATCGGCATGCAGAGCCTGTTGACCGATGTCGGCGCCCGTCGCGTTCGAGTCGACGCGCTGCAGGCGACGGTCGACTCCCTCTCCGGTGCGATGTCAACACACCAGGCGGTCGCGGACGAAAATCAGACGCTGCGCGCGCTCCTCGGACTCCGCGAGCGGGCGGGGCCCACGTATCAGCCGGCGACGGTGAACCGACCCGGGACTCCCGGTTCGGAAAGTACCTTTCTGGTCAGTGTGGGGAGGAGAGACGGAGTCCGCGCGGGGGCCCCCGTCGTGTCTCCGGAGGGCCTCGTCGGCGTCATCCGGGAAGCTCGGACGTCCAATTCCGTCGGCATCGACTGGACCCATCCGGACTTCCGGCCGAGCGCGATGCTGGCGGACGGCTCCGCGTACGGTCTCGTCGAGAGCCGTCGGGGGGCCTTCCGGGAGGAGGACCGACTCGTGCTGAATGGCATTCCGTACCACGAAGAGGTGGACTCGGGCCAAGCCGTCTTGACCAGTGGTCTGGGCGGAATTTTCCCGCGTGGCATTCCCATCGGAACCGTCCTCGGTGTGGCCGAGGAAGAGGGGACGTGGCGCAAGGCGTACTTCCTGTCACCCATCGCCGAGCCGGCAGGCGCGACCCACGTGCTGGTCCTCGCCTCCGACGCCGGGAGTGACGCATCCGGACTCTGGGCGCGTGACACGCTCCGGGCACCAAACGAAGGAAACGACGAGCCGTGAACGACGTGGACGTCCGCTCGATCTTCGTCTGGATCGTCGTCGTCGTGCTCTTCGTGCTGCACTTCGTGCTGCATATCGGTCTATCATACGGTCGTGGTGCGCCCGATCTGCTCACCCTCGGGTTGCTGATCGCTGCGCGGGAGACGTCCCTCGGGCGGGCCTCGGTTCTCGGACTCTTCACGGGCCTCCTGGAGGACGCGATGAGCGTGCTCGCCTTCGGCGCGAATTCGATTGCGATGACGATCGTGGCCGTGGGGGGTGCCATTACGCGGGATCTCTTCGTCGGGGATTCGAAGCATTTTCTTCCGGCGTATGTTTTTGCCGGAAAATGGACTCGTGATCTTGTCCACTGGATATCCGTGGGCAGCGAGGTCAGACAGCCGTTCGTGGAGCAGGTCGTGGTGCAGGGAGCGATCGGGAGCGCCTACATCGCTGCGATCGCGGTCCTGATGTCGCGGGCCCTCGGCGCATGGGGTGAAGCGTGAACATCTACCATCCGCACGCTCGACGACGTCGCGCCTACGGGCTGTTCGCGGCGACGGGGCTCATCCTGGGCGTCCTCGTCATCGCCTTTTTCCGGGTACAGGTCCTGCAGTCCGAGGATTGGGTCCTGCGTGCCAGCTCGAACCGGGTTCGGATTCTCCCCATTCCGGCCCCCCGTGGCACGATCTACGATCGCAACGGTGTGATCATCGCGGACAACGTGCCCGGGTACTCGGTCACGATCCTCCCGGGACCGATCGACTCCGTTCGAGCGACGCTCAACCGGGTCGCGGAGCACATGGAGCTGTCGGACGCTCGGATCGAGCAGGTCATCGCGCGACTTCGCAGGTACGGCCGTGAAGTCATCGTCGATTCGGATGCCGACTTCGGGGTCGTTTCGGCGCTCGAGGAGCGGCGAGCGGACTTCCCGGGGGTCTACATCGACATGCGGCCTCGGCGCCGTTACAACCTGGGTGCTGCTGCCGGTCACGTCACCGGGTACGTGGGAGAGGTCACGGCCGAAGAACTGGAGATGTCGAGCTTTCCGGACTCCATCTACGATGCCGGGATGATCGTCGGGAAGATCGGGATCGAACGTCAGTACGAGGCCACGCTGCAGGGGCGACAGGGTGTGCGCTGGGTGGAGTTCGATGCGCGCGGGCGGATTGTCGGAGACTTCACGGGCGTCGAGCGCACCGCCCCGGTCGAGGGACAGGATCTCCACCTGAACCTCGACTTCGGCCTGCAGCAGTGGATCCACCGGATCTTTCCGGACTCGATGTCGGGCGCGGTCGTGGCGCTCGATCCGGCCGACGGGGGCGTATTGGCCATGTATTCCGCGCCCGGATACGATCCCAACCTGTTCACGGGCGGCATCGACGAGGAGACGTGGGCAGGGCTGAACTCGGACGAGGGCAAGCCTCTCTTCGACCGGGCCGTGCTCGGCCTGTATGCGCCAGCATCCACATGGAAGCTCGCCTCCGCGGGGATCGCGCTGGACGCGGGTGTCGTCACGCCCGATGAGGTCATGCCGGATCCGTGCGAGGGCACCTGGTTCTGGGGGAACCGCTTCTGGGGATGCTGGGACCGCAG
>CALHIO010000178.1 GCA_938030915.1 uncultured Gemmatimonadota bacterium | reverse complement strand
AGCATGACCAGCGACCCGGATCGCCCACGCCATCACGACCTTTCCGACCGCGAATTTGACGTCCTCCGGCTGCTCGGCGCGGGGCAAAGCACCAATGAAGTGGCGAGCACGTTAAGCATCAGCCCCAAGACCGTAGCTACCTATCGAGCTCGTATCTACGAAAAGCTTGGCATCAAGGGGATGTCTGAGCTGATCCGCTACGCGCTGGAGCACCAGCTCACGGAGCAATGAGCCGATCGGTGGCCCGGGTTATTGCATGACGCTGGAGTTCGCCGAGGAGGGCTCCTCGACCATCTCCCCAAGCCCTGCACCTCGCAGCTTCTTTGCTGTCTGAGCGCGCACTGTGTCCTTCGGCTTCGACCCTGGTCTCTCCGGTATACGCCAGACCGGAGGACCGTACGCACCTCCGGCGGTAGCGTGCCCGATCTGCCGCGCGTAGCCTTCGGGCATGGGGCCTGAGCATCCGGTCCCTACCCCGCCCCCAGACAACGGCAGGTACCCATGCGCGTGAGAATCCGGACGGAGGACGGCGGCCTTCTGGAGGCGCTCTACGTGCTGAACGTCGAGCCGGGCGAGGACGTGATGAGCGGCATCGAGTCGAGGACGTGGACCGTGGACGCTCTGTTCTGCCCGACCGGACTGTCGCAGGTCGACGCGACACACATCCAGTGAGTGGCACGATGAGCCCACGTCTTTCCCCTGCCCGACCCACCGTGGCCCTGCTCACACTGGCGCTCGTCGCATGCACCACGGAGCGTGCCAGGACCCCGGCCGATCTGATCCTCACAGGCGGCACGATCGCGATCGTCGATGACGACTTCACGCTGGCCGAGACGGTCGTCGTGTCGGACGGGCGCGTCGTCGCCGTCGGAGACGCCTCTCTGCTCAATACGTACGAGGCCACCCGCACGGTGGACCTGGACGGTCGCCTTGTCGTACCGGGCTTCAACGACACGCATACCCATATCCGGGGGCGTGCCACTCGACACATCGAGTTGGGTGGTGTCGGATCCATCGCGGTGATCCAGGATCTGATTCGCGTGAAGATCGACGAGCTCGGTGAGGGTGAGTGGATCACGGGATACGGATGGAGCGAAGACGAACTCATCGAGGGTCGTCGTCCGCTGCGTGCCGACCTCGATGCAGCGGCCCCGAACAACCCGGTGATCCTGTCGCGTGCGGGTGGTCACAGCGCCGTTGCGAACTCTCGCGCGCTCGAGCTGGCTGATGTCGATGAATCGACACCACAGCCAGAGGGCGGCGTCATCGAGACGGGGCCGGACGGGCGGCTCAACGGAGTCATTCGCGAGCGACAGAGCATCGTGAGCCGGCTGGTACCGAACGCGACGCCGGACGAGCTGCGAGCGAGCCATGTGCAGACGCTGCGCGACCAGCTCGCGCTTGGTATCACCAGCCTGATCCAGGCCGGAGAGACACCGGAGGGCTATGAGCGCTGGGAAGACATCTACCAGGAGTACGGGGCCGAGCTTCCTCGCTCTACCGTACAGATCCGTTGGGTCGGGGCCGAGCGGCTCGATGAATTCGGGCTGACGACAGGTGACGGTGACCATCGCCTTCGTGTCGGGGCGATCAAGGTTCTCGTCGACGGGGGCTTCACGGGCCCGGCCGCATACACGATCGAGCCATACAAGGGTGAGTCGGAGTACCGGGGACTTCTGAACGTCCCGGAAGACGAGCTGCGTGACCTGATCATGGAGGCAAACGCCCTCGGCTGGCAGCTCGGTTTTCACGCCATTGGCGATGCCGCGATCGAGCTGACCGTCGACGCATTCGTGGAGGCGCTGGACGCCCATCCCCGAAGGGACCACAGGCACTACCTGAACCACTTCACCGTCACTCCACCGATCGCGACGCTCGACCTCATGGTGGAGCACGACATCGCGATCGCACAGCAGCCCAACTTCACCTGGACCCTCGAAGGTCGATACGTCGATAACCTCGACGGGGACCGGCTCGCTCATAACAACCCGGTAGGCGTTCCCATGAAGCGTGGGATCTTCATGGCACTCGGCAGCGATATCCTTCCGATCGACCCCCGGGTCGGGTTGTATGCCGCGGTTACCCGAGAGGGCATGTCGGGTGAGGTGTACGGCCTCGAAGAGCGCATCACGATCGAAGAGGCGATCCGCGGCTATACCGCGAACGGGGCATGGCTGACGTTCGAGGAGCGAGAAAAGGGCACGCTGGAGCCAGGGATGCTGGCGGACCTCGTCGTGCTTTCGGAGAATATCCTGAACACGGACCCCGAGCGGATCCTGGAGGTCGACGTCGATATGACGATCGTCGATGGCGTCATCCTCTACGAGCGACCCGATGCGCGTTAGGTCCGCGGGACCCGGCACGTTCGTCGGCATCCTCCTGTCGGTGCTTGTACTTCCGGGCTGTGATCCGCCTCGAGAGCCGGAGCCGGTGCGCTTCGCGCCCGTCTCGGAGGAATTGTTCGCCGACGGAGGCGCACTCACTGATGCATGGGCAGACGTCGATCTCGATGGTGATCCGGACCGCTTCGTGGGGTTCAATGGGGCACCGAGCCGGCTCTACCGGAACGATGGGATGGGAGACTTCGTCGACATCGCCTCCGATGTCGGCCTGAGCGTCGAGCGGTCGGTACGCACCTCAGCGTGGGGCGACTTCGACGCGGACGGCGACCCCGACCTGCTGCTCGGCTTTGCCGGAGCCGCGCCGGTGACCGCGCTGTGGCGAAACGACCTGGGCAGCTTCACTGAAATCTCCACGGAGGTCGGCCTTCGACTCGATGCCGGTACCACCCGCCAGGCCGCGTGGATCGATGTCGACGCGGACGGGGACCTGGACCTCTTCCTCGGTATGCGGGACGGCCCGAACCGCCTGTTCGTTCAGGCGGACGGCGGGTTCATCGACCGTGCGGCCGAAGTCGGGCTCGACGATCCTCGGCGGACCGTCGGTGCGGTCTGGTTCGACGATGGAGACGGCTGGCTCGATGTCATTGTTGCCAACATGAACGGCGACGCGAACGGTCTGTACCTCGGATCTCCGGACGGCTTCGAGGAGGCCGGCAACGAGGTCGTTCAGGGAGGCGGACGATCTGTGGGTGACGAGGCAGAAGGGTCCGTTCGCCCCTGCTCCGTCGACTACGACACGGACGGCGACTTCGACCTGTTCTTCGCCAACTACGGGGCGAACGGTCTCCTTGAACGCACCACGGACGCCTGGCGGAATCGCGCCGAGGAACTCGGAGTCGCGAATCCGTCCCGATACGATACGTGCGCGTGGGCGGACTTCGATCATGACGGATCGACCGATCTCTTCGTGAACGGCACGGTGGGGGGCGGCACCCACTACCGCGACTGGCTCATGCGGCGTGAGGGGTCGGAGACGTTCGTGGACGTCACCCCCGCTGAGATCCTGGCACGCAACGCCAGCCACGGGGCGACGTGGGTCGACTTCGACATGGACGGGGATCTCGACCTGGCGCTCGCGGGCGCGGCCGAAGACGGAACGCACAGTCTCCTCCAGAATCTGCTTCGCCCCGAGTTCGCATGGCACTCCCTGCACGTCCGCGTGCTCGATGAAGAGGGACGCAGCACGCGAGCCGGTGCCGAGGTTCGGATCTATGCCGCCGGAAGCACCGACCTTCTGGGCACGCGCCGAGTCGACTCGGGATCCGGCTATGACGCGCAGTCGGATCTACCGGTTCACTTCGGCATCCCGGGTGGACAGCATGTCGACGTAGAAGTCGTGGTGCCCGGCGGCGGAAACCGGAGCGTCACCCGGGTCGAGGGTATCGATCCCCGCTCGCTTCAGGGGCGCGCGCTCGAAGTCCGAGCCAGCCGACGCTAGAGAGTTCCGGCCGCCTGCATGTGCTGGACGAACCGTCCACAAGAGCTTGGACCCGTGTCCATGTACAGCCGCGCGATGCGAGAGACGAGGCTGGACTCGACCGAAGACGGAGACCCCATCCAGCCATGGCGGGCCAGTTCGAAGATCGCTTCGTCCGAAGGCCAGCGGACGAGACTCGCACGCGCTTCGTCCACGAAAGAGCTGTAGTCCTCGCCCAAACCGAAGACGATCCGATTCAGGCTCAAACACGGCGCAATCGTCGCAAGATTGATGTAGTACTCCCACCGAAGTCCGCGGGCGATCGTGGTGTCCGTCGTCATCGTGTAGAGGGACCGGACCCAGGCATCGTTACTCGTAGGGACCGACCAGCGAGCCATCATCGCATTCCGGTCAGCGACCTGGCGCAGCCTGGACAGCTCCGAGGCCGCGCCCGTACGTCCCGAGAGTCGATAGAAGTCACCGAGTGCGCTTCCACCCAGATCGACGAGCGTGTAGCCGATCAGATTGTCGATGAGTGTCGGGCCATCATCGGCCATCAGGAAGCCGACACTGATGACCTCACGGAGCCTCTGTTCGGCCTCCTCGTCCCGTCCGTCAATCCACGCGAGTCCCGCAGCCGCGATCTGCGCGCGTGAGGCATCCCGGAAGGACGCGAAGTTCGGTATCGGAAGCGTCGCGAGTGTGAGGCTCGCCGGGAACGGGAGGTCCCACCGAGCCGACCCCACGTCCATCGCGGTCGCGGTCGCCAGCCTGGAATAAGCCGCCAACCCCGGATGACCGGCGACCTCGTCGAGATAGCTGCGCTGCTCGGAGGAGAGGCCCTGCGCGACGCGTGGCATGAGCGAATCACCCCACTGGAACGGCTCAAAACCCATCGGGTTCTCGTCCGGTGCCATCACAGGAAGCCACGCTCGCTCGATGCGGATGTCCGGTTCGCTCTCGCCCGGAGCGGCTCCGTCGGTGGAACCCACGAAGAGCAGGCGGTGCAGAATCGTGCCTGCCTCTTCGGCACTGATCGAGACGTCCCCATCGACCCGATAGCTGCGGTATGCCTCTCCACTCATCACCCGCTGCCCATACCGTTCGAAGGAAGGGATCGACACCGCGGTCATGAGGGGACCCACGGCCGAGGCGGGAAGAAGGGTCAGAACCGGAAGCACGATGATCACGGCAAGACCGACGACCGCCGAGATCTCCACATGGAGGCCGCGCTTCATCGACGGATCTGCCCGTACCCCGGCGACCTGTTGCCATTCACGGACCTCCGTCTCGCTCAGGTCCAGCGCCCACGGCTGCTTGAACCACAGTCTGCGTGCTCGCCGGACCCGCTCCTCCTGAAGGAGCATGGTGAGTATACCGGCCACGTACAGCACACCCGCCGGGAAGAACGCGATCACCTGAAGAGGGAGCGCCCCGATCATTCCTCTGGCTGCCGCGAACAGGCCCACGGCCATCGCCATCAGCAGCCAGAGACCCGCGGAGCACATGAGGCCCCAGCCCGCCACGCGCATCGTGGCCAGGCCTTCCCGTTCCCGAGCATCCAGCACGGAGAAATGCCGTGCCCCCGAAAAGAGGAACCCCATATCCCGATTTCGGTCTGCTAGGACGCGCCCAAGTGTCGCCGGCGTGTACCCCTGTTCGAGTGCCGCGCGGCAGCGGCGCAGGATACGAAAGAGTCGACTGAGCGCATCGAGAGCGAAGGCGAGACCCGCGATCCCAAGCGCGATGAGCACCCACCACGCATCGGCGAGCGGGCCGAACGCACCCCGATCTTGAGCCACGCCAACCACGCCGAGGAGAGGTGCAACGAGAAGCATGCCCGCCAGAGCGGCGCGCGAGGCGAGCACCGCGAGGTCTCCCTGCATGCGCTCCAACCCCGGCGGAGGCCAGCGAATCGGTTCACCCGTCACGAACAACTCCTGGACAAACGCACCTCTTGCCGATTCTCACCACTGCTCGACGCGGTCCTGCGCCGTGAAGAAGAGTACACGCTCTTTCACGGGTTCGCCCGTCAGACGACTCCACGCCTCGGCGTACAGATCGACCTGCCGACGATAGGCGGCCTCGCGAGCAGGAAAGTCCGGATCCGTTCCGACGTCGGTCTTGTAATCCGCAATGACCCAGCCACCGCGCTCCCGAAACGCCAGATCGATGACACCTTCCAGGACCATCTTCGGCCGGTCCTGTGCGTCGCGCGACCGCTCCGGCAGGTCGTCCGCCGCCTCCGGACCGCCGTCGCCGCCATCTCCTGCTCCGTCCGCCGGGGGCGCCCCGGGGCCGAACAACTCCAGCTGGCGGCGCTGGTTCCCCGAGTCAGGAGTTGGTTCGGGCTCGGCCGCGGGCTCAGCGAGAGCATCGGTCAGGCCCGGCAGGGCAAACGAAATCTCCGTGAGCATGCGCTTCGCCTCCCGCGCCCGGGTCCAGAGCGGTGAAGACTGGACCGCTCGAACGAGGCCGATCAGCTCACGTAGCTCGGTGGGCTCACCGTGATCATCAAGCGGACGACCGTGCTCGACGAGCAGGTTCCTGCAAATCCCCCGGAGGTCCGCGTCCGACTCGTGCTCGGCCGCAAAGGCCAGCGCCCCGTGGACCGCACTGCCCCATGAATAGCCCCGGAAATCCAACGAGGGCGTACGCGGTCCGTCGCCCGAAGCCGGGCCCGCCCCGCCCGTGGCCTGACCGGCCACCCACGAATCCGGACGCGTGGACTCGCTCACGTTCACGGCGTCCATCCGCGCCTTGGTCAGGCTGGTCACCGTCTCGTGTACGAACGACGCAGCCGCGCGTTCGGCGAGATGTCCGGCGGCCTGATCGACACGGGCCGCGGCTTCGGCCGGTGCGAGCTCGAGTTCCTCGCGCGCAGCCGGATCGCGCGCCTCGAGTACCAGCACGTCGGCATGGTCATGCAGCCATGCGTGGAGCGGCTCCCAGGCGGACCGTTTCTTTTCCGGCCAGCGAGCGACAACCAGCTCCTCGCGGGCTCGTGTCACCGCGACATAGAGCAGCCTGACATCCTCCGCGTCTTCGAACCGCTGCTCGCGGTCCTCGTGACCGGCCCAGTCGATCGGACGAGCCAAATCCTGACTCGACCGGATGCCGCTCGAGCCGGGTACGCGCAGATACCCGAGCGCCTCTCCATCCTCCGAACGAGTCATGTGGAGTTCAGGCCGTCGCGAAGAGCGTGCGGTGGGATCCGCGAGCACCACGACGGTCCCCTCCAGACCCTTGGCCTGGTGGAGATTCATGAGCCGGACCGCGTCCGGGCGCCCCGGTTCAAGGGGCGCCTCCGCCTCCCTGAGATTCAGCGCAGCCTGCAACGCATCGAGTGCTCCCGGCAGCGACGTGTCCCCCGAGAGAGCGGCCGCCCGTACCGAATCGAGAGCGTAGAGGAGTGCACCGGCACGGAGCGTTCCGAGGTCACCCGCCGCCGCGTACGGCAGCAGCCCGAGTTCGCTGGCGACTCGTGCCACGAAGACGTCTGCAGGCTCGGCCACGGACATGCGCCACCATCCGTGTAGCCGTCGCATCGCCGCGACGACATCCGGGTGTCCGTCCTCACCCGGCCACATCGCATCGAATCCGCCGCCGGCGAGGCGGTGCGCCGTAAGCCGTTCGTAGTCGAGGCCGAAGAAGAGGCCCGTCAACGAGGCGACGACCTGCACCGGGTTGGTCGGGTCGATCATGCATCGAAGCAGGACCTGGAGCTCGTGGATCTCCTCTTCGACTCCGATCCCTGCCCCCGTCACGGACACGGGGAGCCCGTGGGATTCGATGGCCCGGGCGTATTCGGCGAGCTGACCGCGCCCCCACGTGAGGATGAGGAAATCCTGAGGTTCACGCTCCCCGCCGTCCACGCGATCGCGAATCCATGCCGCGATGCGCGATCCATCATCCGCTGCGGCCCGCACTTTCGTATCCCGGTCGGGCTCGATGTCGTAGACGAAAATCCCCTCCCGCGGCACCTCGGCGACGGGAGGGCGCGTGTCGAGACGCTCGAACGCCGCCTGCTCGGGTGTCGCCTCCTCAGGAAAGAAGCCGGGGCCACAAAACACCTGATTGACCACGTCCCCAATGCACGGACGGGATCGGAAGTTGGTCGAGAGGCTCAGGACTTCACCGAACGAGCGGAAGCGCTCCTTGACCCAGCCATACAGCTGGATGTCGGCGCGGCGGAAGCGATAGATGCTCTGTTTGGGGTCGCCCACCACGAAGAGCGCCCCCGGGCGAGGGGTCGCGCTTCGCCAGTCTTCTGAGGAGGCGCCGTCACTCCCGACGGACGGGGCCGACGAGAGGAGCATCATGATCTCGGCCTGCAGAGGATCGGGATCCTGGAACTCGTCGACCAGGAGACGGCGATACCGCTCCCCGAGATGTCGGCGAACCTCTGGATTGCCACGGAGAAGCCGGGCAGCCAGCGTGAGAAGGTCCTGGAAATCGAGCTTCCCGATCCGCATGCGGTGCGCGGCGAACTCCCGTACCGCCGCACGGCAAAGGTCGATCGCCAGGGCATAGCGATGGGCATACCACCGGCCCACGAGTTGATGCGCAGGGGTGTCACCCACCCCGAACGCATCCACGCGCTCACGGAGTGCCTTGGCCAGCGCTTTATCACGCCAGTTCTTCAACGTGGTCGAGTGTCCTCTCGGGCCGGCTTTGCATAGCAGAGCGACGGCACCGAAGACATCCGTGGTCTCCTTCCACCCCGTGATACCACGCTCGAAGTGGAGCTGGCGGATTTTTCGCTGCAGTGAGTCCCACCCCCGCGCCGGGGGCATGTCGTCCATGAGTTCCCACCCGGTGTCGACGATCGCCTCCAGCTCTTCGCGCACAGGAGCCAGCTCTGCGGCCGTCGGTAGATCGGATGCCTCGGTCGGGAAGTCGACGTCATCGTTCTCCACGAGCGAATCGAAGAGGCCGTAGAGGGACGCGGGCCGCAGCCCTGAGGCCGAAAGCTTCTCCAGCCGCGGATCGCTGTCTCGTGCGAGACGCTCGAGGTACGATTCCCAGAAGCGCCGGCGGAGGCCGACGCGCTCCTCCACGGGGAGCTCCTGGAATCCCGGATCGAGCCCGACATCGAGTGGGCGTTCCCGAAGAAGGCGCCCACAGAACGAGTGGATCGTGCCGATAAAG
>CALHIO010000177.1 GCA_938030915.1 uncultured Gemmatimonadota bacterium | reverse complement strand
TCGGGAACGGCGCCGGCAGCAGCGCCTTCGTCGCGGACGGTGAGTTGATCCTGCGCCTCGACGGAGAGATCGAACCACTTCTTCCCCTCGTCGATCTTCCCCTGCTCGGTGCCCACAACGTCGAGAACGCCCTGACAGCGGCGCTCACGGCGCGTCTTGCCGGCGCGGGTCCGGGCGGAATTACGGCGGGCCTCGGATCGGCGAGGGCGCTGCCTCATCGACTGGAGCCGGTCGCGGAGCAGGACGACGTACTGTGGATCAACGACTCGAAAGCCACCAACGTCGCCGCGACGCTCAGTGCCCTGACCAGCCTCGACCGTCCCGTCGTTCTCCTCCTCGGCGGGAAAGACAAGGGTGAGGACTTCGGTCAGCTCGCTGACGCGGTCCGCGCCCACGCCCGCGCCGTGATCGCATACGGGGCTGCCGGCTCCCGCGCCCTCGACGAACTGGGTTCGGCGCTCGGGATCGCGGTGCATACGGAGACGGATGCCGTGGATGGGTCCGCGCAGACCCCGACACTCAGTCTCGTGGAAGGCTCGCTCGACGAGGTCGTCGCCCGTGCGCGATTCCTCGCAGAGCCGGGTCATGCCGTTCTGCTGTCGCCCGCCTGCTCGAGCTTCGATATGTACGAGAGCTACGAGCATCGCGGTCGGCACTTCACGCGTCTCGCCCAGGCGGTCGCATGAGGATGGCACGGCCGATGGATATCGCTCCGGTCGGACCGGCCCGGCTCCCGGACTCGGGCCTCGGGCGGGGGTGGGAGGCGGCGGCCGTCATGGGTCTCACGCTTCTCGTGCTTTCCTTCGGTCTGGTGACCCTGTACAGCGCATCGTCCGTGTTCGCGCTCAGCCAGGGCGTTTCCGACACGTTCTACGTCGTGCGTCAGGGAGCCGGAGCGATCGTAGGTCTGGCGCTGCTCGTCTTCTGCGCCTGGATGCCCTATCGCTACTGGGCCCTGCTCGCCTGGCCGCTCGTTATCGTCAGCGTCGGGATGCTGATCCTGTGCGTGCTTCCGTGGACGTACGGCATCGCACCGGAAATCAACGGTGCCCGCCGCTGGCTTCGCGTGGGCGTGACGATTCAGCCGTCCGAGGTCGCGAAGATCGCGATCATCGTGTGGTCCTCGGCCATGGCGGTCCGGAAGGTGCCACACTTCAAGTCGCTCAGGCGTGGCCTCGGTCCGTTCCTCGCGGTGTGGGGTCTCGTCATCGGGCTCGTGACCATGGCCCCCGACCTGTCGACGGCGCTGGTCGTCGCCACGCTCGGGGTCGTCATCGTCTTCTCGGCGGGTGCCCGAGTGGCGCACTTCGTCTTCCTGGGCGCTCTCGTCACGCCGGTCCTGTACCTCCTGCTTCGCGCCCCGTATCGGTGGGAACGGATCAAGGTCTTCGGTGGTCAACTCGCCGATCCGGCTGGCGCCGGATATCAGGTCAAGCAGTCCCTCATCGGATTCGGGTCCGGCGGCGTCTACGGGGTGGGCTTCGGGGAAGGACAGCAGAAGCACGGCTTCCTTCCGGAGGCCCACAACGACTTCATCTTCGCCATGATCGGCGAGGAATGGGGCTTCGTCGGGATCGTGATGGTCGTGGGCGTCTATGCGGCGCTCGTACTGGTCGGCTTCAGGATCGCGAGCCGGGCTCCGGACCTGTTCGGAGAGCTGCTGGCCATCGGGTGCACGAGTCTGATCGCCGTTCAGGCCACACTCCACATGGCGGTCGGACTGGCCCTCGCTCCGGCGACCGGCCTCGCCCTCCCGCTGATGTCGTACGGTCGCTCCAATCTGATCATCACGCTGATCGCGCTGGGCATTCTGATTTCCGTGGCCCGGACCGCTCCGGGCGGGAAAGCGGCCCATGTCTGATACGCCGCGTGCTGCGGGTCCTCTGGTCGTCCTGTCCGGTGGAGGTACGGGTGGACACCTCTATCCGGCCCTCGCCATCGCGGATGCACTGCGGGACGCCCGCCCCGATGTGCATGTGGTGTTCATCGGAGCCCGTCGGGGGATCGAAGCGCGGGTCCTGCCTGAGCGAGCGGAGGACCACCTGCTGCTCCCGGTCCACGGTATCGACCGGAGTCGGCCGACCAGCCTCGTACGCGCACTGGCTGGACTCGTCCTCGGCCTCGTCCAGGTCGTGGGGCTGTTTCTGCGCATGAGACCAGACGTCGTGGTCGTGACGGGAGGGTACGCCGGTGCAGCAGCCGGAATCGCGGCGGGACTGATGGGCGTGCCTCTGGTGCTCCAGGAACAGAACTCCGTACCCGGAGCTGTAACGAAGCTGCTCACGCGATTCGCCACGCGTGTTCACGTAGCGTATCCGGAGGCGATCGGTCGTCTGCCGATCAGGGGACCACGCTGTGTCGTAAGCGGAAATCCGGTGCGCTCGCGCTCCGGAATGCCGCGCTCGGAAGCGCGTCGCGCGTTCGGGGTTCCGGAAGACGCTACCCTGACCTTCGTGAGTGGTGGAAGCCAGGGATCGCTCGCACTCAACGAGGGACTGACGGCGTACGTGACCCAGGTCACCCGTGGCACGATCGATCGGCCTGAGATGCTCCACTTCCTCTGGTCCACGGGGCGAGCGCACTTCCCCGGCGTGCGCGGCGCACTCGAAGACGTCGGCTCACCCGAGTGGATCCATGCGCTTCCGTATATCGAGGACATACCGGGCGCGCTGGCGGCCTCCGACCTGGCCGTCAGCCGGGCCGGCGCCATGACGACGGCGGAGCTGATGAACGAGGGACTTCCGGCGATTCTCGTTCCGCTGCCGACGGCGGCCGAGAACCACCAGATGCACAACGCGCGGGCCCTCGAGAGCGCCGGTGCGGCGCGTGTGATTTCTCAGGGAGAGTTTTCGCCGGCTCGGTTGGCGGCGGAGATCGCCTCGATGACCGCGGACGCGAGGGCGCTGGAGGCGATGAGCGCGCGCGCCTCGGAGCGGGCACATCCCCGTGCGACCGAAGACATCGCGGGGGATGTTGCGACGCTGCTGCCTCCCATGCGGAGGGCTGCATGAAGGCACGCCTCGATCTGAGGGCTCTCGCGGCCGATCGGCCGGTGCACTTCATGGGCGTCGGTGGCGCAGGAATGTACCCGCTCGCCGAACTCCTTCTTCGCAGCGGGGGCCAGGTCAGCGGGTGCGACTCGAAGGACAGTGCGTCGCTTCAAGCGCTCGCCTCACTCGGTGCGGACGTTTCGGTCGGACACGACGAGGCCCACGTCGAGGATGCCGCGGCCCTCGTCATTACGGCCGCCGTTCCACCCGATCACCCGGAAGTCCTCGCTGCGAGGCGGGCAGGCATCATCGTGATGAAGCGGGCCGAGGCGCTCGGCACGTGGGTGGCGCACGGTAGAGTCGTCGGGATCGCCGGCACGCACGGCAAGACGACGACGACCGCCATGACGACCGAGGTGCTGGCGGGGGCCGGAATGGATCCCACCGGTCTGGTGGGTGGGCGCGTGACGGAGTGGGGAGGCAACCTTCGGTACGGCGCTGGCGACATCTTCGTCGTCGAAGCCGACGAGTACGATCGGTCGTTCCTGACTCTGTCCCCTGACGTTGCGGTCATCACGAACCTCGAAGCCGATCACCTCGACATCTACGGCGATCTGAAGGGTGTCCGGCAGGGCTTCCTCGAATTCCTCGCCGGCGTTCGGGGCGGAGGTCGCGTCGTGGTCTGCGCAGACGACCACGGGGCCGCGTCCCTGCTCCCGACAATCGGGCCGAGTGGCTACACCTACGGGACGTCGGCCGGATCGATGCTGCGCGCCACCGATGTGCGTATTCACGACGGTGTGACGCACGCCACGGTGTGGGAAGAGGGCATCGACGCCGGCGAACTCCGGCTGTCCATGGGTGGACGCCACAACCTGCTGAACGCTCTGGCCGCCTCCGCCGCGGCGCGAGCTCTGGGTGCGGAGTGGAGCGACATTCTTCGGTCTCTCGAGGAATTCCGTGGCGTGGGGCGCCGGTTCCAGCTGGTGGGTGAGGCGGGAGGTGCGATCGTGATCGACGACTACGCTCATCATCCGACGGAGCTCGCCGCGGCTCTGCGGGCCGCGCGCGGGATGCATGAGGGTCGTCGGCTGATCGCGGTCTTCCAGCCTCATCTCTATTCGCGAACTCGTGACTTCGCTCGGGAGTTCGGCGAGGCGCTGGCCATCGCGGACAAGGTCTGGCTGACGGACATTTTCCCCGCTCGTGAAGCTCCGATCCCCGGGGTGGATGGCCAGACGCTCGTCACGGCGGTGAACGAGGCGGGGGCGTGCGAGGTCTCGTATGTGGAGAGCCTCGAGCTCCTCGCGTCCGCTGTCGCCGCCGACACGAGAGCGGGCGACGTGATCATGACCCTCGGTGCCGGCTCGATCGAACAGACGGGGGGCATGCTTCTCCAGGGGCTGAATCGGGAGCCCGCGCATGCGTAACCCGACGATGAAGCAGCAGCTGAAGGTGCTGGTGGTGACATTCGCCATCGGGCCCCTCGCGTACTGGGGGCCGGGGCTGCTGAAGACTGTGAGCGAGCTCGAGGTCTTTGCCGTGCGGAATGTCGAAGTGACGGGCATCAAGGTCCTGACCGAGGACGCAGTTCTGGAACGCCTGGCGTTGGGCTCCTTTGCGTCGGTCTGGGGTGACGCCGACGTGTGGCGGGAGCGGATCGCGTCAGACCCCATGGTTCGTACGGTCGAGATCCGGCGCCGCGTGCCGAGCGGACTCCTCGTCCGAGTGGAAGAGCGGGCGCCGGTCGCGCTCGCGGGGACACCGATGCTGGAGCCGGTCGACGCGGAAGGGTATCGGCTTCCCATCGACCCGACGCTCTATCGGCTGGACCTGCCCATTATCAGTTCCGGGCGGGCCGTTCCCGAAGGCGCGGCGCTCTTCCCGGCAGAGGTCCGGTCGCTCGCGGCCGAGGTCGAGCATCTGCTGGCTACGCATCAGGACTTCGCACATCGGATTTCGACAATCCGGTGGTACTCCGACGGGGTCGTGGCTGTGCGCCTTCAAAGCCCGGATGTCGACTTCATCATGCCGGTCCACACGACCGGCGCCCGCATTCGCGAAGGCGAATCCGCGCTCGGTCACGCGATGCAGGAGGGGGCAGGCCGCTCGCCGGCCGAAGTCGATCTCCGCTTCGCCGAGCAGGTCGTCATTCGGGGGGCAGCGGGCAGCTCCTCCGCATCAACCTTTTCGGCCGGGGGCCGATGACATGCGCTCGAACCTGATCGCTGGACTCGACATAGGAAGCACCCACACGTGCGCTGTCATCGGCGAGGTGGTCGGTGATCCGCGTCGCCCGGGGCTGACGATCCTCGGGGTGGGGCAGGCCGCGACTTCGGGTCTTCGGGGAGACCTCGTCATCAACATCGACGAGATGACGGAGTCCGTTCGCAATGCGATGAACGAAGCCGAATTGATGGCCGGCGCCACCGTCGACCGCGTCTACGCCGGGATTGGGGGTGATCACGTTCGGGCCACCAACTCGATGGGCGTCGTTGCCATCTCCGAAGACGAGGTCACGGAGGACGATGTGGAGCGCGTTCACATTGTCGCCCGTGCCGTCGCGCTCCCGCCCGACCGGGAGATGGTGCACGCGATCCCACAGGAGTATCGGGTCGATCACCAGGCGGGGATCAAGGACCCGATGGGCATGTCGGGCGTGCGACTCGAGAGCGAGGTCTTCCTCGTCACCTGTCAGGTCACGGCGTCCGCGAACATCACCAAGGCGGTGAATCGCGCTGGCTACCGCGTGCAGGAGCTGGTCCTCGAGCCGCTCGCCGGCGCTCGGGCGGTTCTGACGGAGGACGAGAAGGAAGTCGGTGTCGCGATGGTGGAGATGGGCGCGCAGACGACCAACGTCGCGGCCTATTACGAGGGCAAGATCCACCACGTGGCGATTCTGCCGTTCGGTGGCGCGACGCTGACCCAGGACCTCATGCGCGGACTCGCAGTTCCGTACAAGGAGGCTCAGCGGGCGAAAGAGCATCACGCGCATGCCTTTGCGCAGATGGTCGACCCGAGGGAGACGGTCGACCTGCCGGGTCCGTCCCCGAACCAGATGCGGTCGGTCGCGTGCGAGTTGATCGCACACATCGTCGAGCAGCGCCTCGACGAGATGTTCGGAATCATCCAGGGCGAGCTCCAGGACCATGGAGCACTCGACAAGCTCGGAGCGGGGATCGTGCTCAGCGGCGGAAGCGCCGCCATCCCCGGGATCGTCGAGCTCGCCCAGCAGATCTTCGCGGCGCCGGTGCGTCTCGGTGTGCCGTCGGAAGGGCTCGGCGGGATCGCGGATGTCGCAGCCCGCCCACGCTTTACGGTGGGCGCTGGCCTTGCGCTCTGGGGCGCGGATCGCTTTGCAGAAACCGGTCGAGGTGCATCGACCCGGACCTCCGGGATCGTCACCAAGCTCGGTGTGTGGTTGAAGGAATTCTTCTAGTCGCAGTCGTACCGTAATCTCCGCTAGGGAGGAGAACATGATGATCTTCGAATTCGAAGAGACCCCGATCGCGAACGCGCGCATGAAGGTCGTGGGCGTGGGGGGAGCCGGCGGGAACGCCGTCAATCGCATGATCGACGAGGAGCTGGAGGGCGTCGAGTTCATTTCGATGAACACGGACGGACAGGCGCTCAAGCACTCGAAATCCCAGATCACGCTTCAGATCGGGAAGAAGCTGACGCGCGGCCTGGGTGCCGGTGCGCGTCCGGAGGTGGGGCGTCAGGCCCTCGCCGAGAGTGAGGAGGAGGTGCGACGCGCGCTGGAAGGCGCCGATCTCGTGTTCGTGACGGCGGGCATGGGTGGTGGAACGGGCACGGGCGCGGCCCCTCTGGTCGCCGAGATCGCCCGTGACATGGGTGCGCTGACGATCGGTGTGGTCACCAAGCCCTTCTCGTTCGAAGGGAAGAAACGTGAGCGGCAGGCGATGCAGGGCCTCGCCGAACTGCGCCGTGCCGTGGATACGATGATCCTCGTACCGAACGACCGGCTTCTGTCGGTGGTTCCGAAGGGAACGTCGTTCAAGAACGCCCTCAAGAAGGCCGACGAGATCCTGCTCAACGCGACACAGGGGATCTCGGATCTGATCCGTGTCACAGGAGAGGTCAACGTCGATTTCGCAGACGTTCGCACGGTGATGGCCGCCCGGGGCCCTGCGCTCATGGGCTCGGGCTTCGGAGAGGGGGACAACCGGGCTCAGGAGGCCGCGCAGGAGGCGATCTCGTCACCGCTGCTCGATGACGTGTCGATTGCCGGCGCGAAAGGCGTTCTGATCAACATCACGGGAGGCATGGACCTCGCCATTGACGAGGTTACGACGATTTCGTCGATTATCCAGGAAGAGGCGGGAGACGAGGCCGAAATCATCTTCGGCGCCGTTCACAACCCGGAGCTCGAAAACCAGATTCGTGTCACTGTGATCGCGACCGGTTTCGACTCCGAGAACGACGACAAGGTGATTTCGGGCAACTTCCGGCGCTCTCTCTCGCAGACCCCGACCCCGCAGCCGGTCCAGGTCGAGCCCGTTCAGCCGGCCGAGCCGGCGGCCGAGGTCGTCCAGCCGGTGCTCGAGCCGCCGGCACCCAGCGTGCCGGTCGAGCTTCCCGAGAAGCGGGTCGCGGTAGGCGGTGGAGCGTCGGAGCCGGTGCTTCCGCTTTCGAGGTTTCCGGAACGGATCGTGTCCCGGGAGCAGATCGAAGGGTTGGACATTCCGACGTTCATTCGTCGCCAGATGGACTGAATTGGATCCCTAGCTCCAGTTCGGCTTCGGGCGACTGACTGTCCGGCGGAGACGTCCGCCGGGCAGTTGACCGTCCGGATCCTTTCGGGGCTCCTAGGTTCATGATCGGGCAGTCGTGAGGAGTCGATGGTGAAGCGGGACGTCAGATCGAGGATTCGTGGGGGGAGTGCCGCTGCGGCGATGCTCCTCTGGTCGGCGTGTGTGTCGGAGACGCCGGACGTCGGATCACTCGAGACTGTCTGGGTCCCGCCTGCGGAGCGCGTCGAGGTCCACGCCCTCGGCCGCGGACAGACCTTTGGAGGTCTGCTCTACGACGCGATCGATGCCAACGAGCAGGCCGCCCTCCTGCTGGCGTTTCAGGAGCATGCCGATCCGCGCAGATTGAGAGAGCGGACGGAGATCACGCTGCGCTACCTCCCTGGCACCGAGGAGCTCAGAGGTGTGGACGTGGCCGTGAGCAAGGACCAGACGGTCCGGCTCGACCGGAACATCGTCGGATGGAATTCGCAGCTCATCCAGACGCCCATCTTCGTGGACACGATCTACGCCACCGGCGAGATCGCGGAGACCTTCTGGGGTTCGGTCGTGGAGAACGTCGAACTCACGTCGCTGACCTTCGAAGATCGGAACCTGCTCATCGATCATCTGGACAACGTGTTCCAGTGGCAGATGGACTTCTCGCGGCAGATCCGTCCGGGTGACAACTACCGCTTCGCGTTCGAGCGCCAGGTGCGTCCGGATGGCTCGATGAGGGCGGGTAAGCTCCTCGCGGCCGAGTTCGTGAACAGCGGTACACCTTACCACGCCATCTACTTCGACCCGAATGGGGATGGGCGAGGGTCGTACTTCGACCTGGACGGAGAGTCGGTGCGTCGCGCCTTCCTGCTCAAGCCGCTGTCGTATCGTCGGATCTCCGGACGCTTCTCGAGCGGTCGCCGTCATCCGGTCCTCAACACCATCCGTGCCCACCGGGGCATCGATTATGCCGCGGACTCCGGCACGCCGATCATGGCCACCTCCGATGGGGTGGTCGTTCATCGCGGACCGAAAGGCAGTTTCGGAAACACCGTGGAGATCCGGCATCCGAATGGATGGGTGACGCGCTATGCCCACCTCTCCCGCTTCCGGAGCGGGGTCAACCTCGGTACGCGCGTGCACCAGAGCGATGTAATCGGTTACGTGGGGATGAGCGGTCTGGCGACTGGGCCGCATCTCCACTACGAGATGTTGCAGAACGGTCGCCAATTCGATCCGCTCTCCGTGGATCTTCCTGCCGGTGATCCGGTGCCCGCGGACGACATGGTTCGTTGGCGGGCCGAGATGACGGGTCGTTACGACCTGCTCGAGACGATTCCGAGGCTTGGACCTGTCCGCACGTTCGTGGCCGACGCTGATGAAGACGGTCCGGCGCCTGACGCGTCGCCGCAGGGCGGAGGAGCGTAGACGCAGCCTTGGGGTCGCCCATCCTCCGTGCACTGCTCTTTCTGGTGCTCGCCGGGGCGCTGACGACGTACGCGTTCTGGATCTATCTCCGTGTCGAGCTCGCCATACCGGCGGCTCGTCGGCTCGCGATCGTCCGGTCCGCCACACTGGTTCTCGTCCTGCTTCTCCTCTTCGATCCCCGGCTTCCGACCGGCGGGCCCGCCGGAGATGCAGGCCGATGGGTGCTGCTGGACGCGTCAGCCAGCATGACCGCCACGGGAGCCGATGGGAGCACCCCTTCCGAGGCTGCCGCCGCACGGGCTCAGGAACTCGCCGCTCAGGGGTGGACGGTCGTCCGCTTCGGTAACGGTACCGTCACTCCCCTCGCCCCGGGCGAGGAGGCCGTGTCCGATGGTCTCGCCAGTGAACTCGCTCCTGCACTCCAGACCGCCGCCGAATCGGGAGCCCGCGACGTGCGCGTCTTGTCGGATCTTCGATTCACAGACGGAGTCGCGATCCGGTCCGCCGTCGAGGCCCTTCCGCTGTCCCTGGAGTTCGAGGATCTGTCGCGGGTGACCGGGAATACAGGGATCGCCAGGATCACGGTGACCGACGTGCTGCAGCCCGATGAACGACCGCAGGCCGAGGTCGAGGTCTTCGGTGGCACGGCCGATGAATCGATCTCGATCGAGATCCTCGAGGAGGGGGAGGTCGTGGCTCGCGCGGAGGCGGTCGCGCCGGCGGCCGGGCTTCGTTCGACTGTCACGGTAGAGCTTCCCGCCGCTGGCGAGAGTGGCCGCCGACGCTATGTGGCGCGCGTCGCCGGTGTCGACGCGGATGGCTTCTCGAGTGACGACGAGGGGGTCACCTACGCGAACATCGGCTATCAGGCCGGGGCGCTCGTTCTGGTCTCCGCCGTGCCGGACTGGGAGCCTCGATATCTCCTGCCGGTGCTCGAGGACGTCACGGGTCTCTCTTCGGTCGGCTACCTGCGGGTGGGGCCGGACCGATACGTCAGACTCGGCGCGGCCTTCGATCGCGGTGAGCCGGTCGACTCCGCCACGGTGCGCAGGGCCGCAGCGGATGCTGCGCTGCTCGTGATGCACGGGCTCGGCAGCGACGCGGATCCATGGATGACGACGATCGCCGGGCGTCCGGGCCGCCGCCTGGTTCTTCCAGTCGACGCGGAGGGCGCGGCAGCGGTGGGGCTCAGCACGGGGGAGCCGACACCCGGCGAATGGTATGCATCGCCCGACGTACCGACCTCCCCGATCGCCGGAGCGCTCGTCGGCGTCGATTTGCAGGGCCTGCCGCCCCTCGGGGGGGTCATGATTCCCGAGGTGCGCTCTGCCCTTGCTCCCCTGCATGTCCAGCTGAGAGGTGCGGGTGCACCGGAGAGTGCGTTCGGCCTCGTCGACCGGGCCGAGGGTCGCGTGGCGGTCTCGCTCGCCTCGGAGTTCTGGCGATGGGCGATGCGTGATCATGGCCGGGAGCCGTATCGCAGGGTCTGGTCGGGTGTCGTGGGGTGGCTGCTCGCGGACGAGCAGGTAGCCGCCGCGGAGCCGCGTCCGGCGGAGTGGGTCGTCGCTCCGGGCGAGGACATCTCGTGGCGTCTGATCGGCGATTCGACCTCGCTCCGACTCGTGGTGCGGGGAAGCGACGGGGTGATGACGGACACGACCGTCTCGGGGGCAGGGACGGCAACGACGCCCGCGCTTCCGCCCGGCGTGTACGCATACTCGGTCCTGGGGGAGGCGGGCGACACGGTATCGCGCGGCCGCTTCGACGTCGCTCGGGGGTCGCTCGAGATGCTACCGGCTCCGGAGGCGCCCTCCCTACCGCTTCGGGCTGACGTGATGGGCGGTGCCACTGACCGGCCGGGGCGGCCGCTGCGCACATCGCCATGGCCGTATCTGCTCCTGATTCTTCTGCTGTGTGGCGAGTGGATCGTCCGTCGTCGCAGCGGGCTGCGCTGAGGGACCGCTCATGGCCAGGCTCTTCAAGAAGAAGCCGGAAAAGAAGAAGGGGCTCTGGAAGCGGGTCGTCGACCTCGCGCTCACCGACATTCGTGTCGTCGCCGGCGGGATCGACGTCGAGTCCCTCGAGCAGCTGGAGGAGCGGCTGCTCGCGGCCGACTTCGGAGTCCCGGCCACGCTGCGCCTCACCGATCGCGCGGAGGAGGTGCTCCGGCGCGGCAAGGCACGGGATCAGGAGAGCCTCTCCGACGCGTTGCGGGCGGAGGTCGCCGAGATTCTGGCGTCGGGGGAGAACGCCGAACTCGCTGCGGCCGATCAGGGTCCGACAGTCTATCTCATGGTCGGCGTGAATGGTGTCGGAAAGACGACCTCGGTCGCGAAGCTCGCTCACCATCTGATTGCGGAAGGTCGAAGCGTCATGGTCGCGGCAGCGGATACGTTCCGGGCCGGTGCGGTGGCGCAGCTCGAAATGTGGGCGGATCGGATTGGAGCGGACTTCATCCGGGGCCAGCAGGGTGGGGATCCGGCCGCCGTTGCCTTCGACGCCCTGGAGGCCGCTGAAGCGCGTGGGATCGACGTCGTGCTCGTAGATACGGCTGGGCGTCTCCACACCAACCGCGGCCTCATGGAAGAGCTGACCAAGATCGATCGCGTGGTCCGCCGACGTATTGAAGGTGCTCCCCACGAGACGCTCATGGTGCTCGACGCTACCGTGGGACAGAACGCGGTGCGTCAGGTCGAGGCCTTTTCGAGGGCGGTGGACGTGAGCGGTATCATCCTGTCCAAGATGGATTCGACCGCACGGGGCGGGATCGTCGTCGCACTGCGCGAAGAGTACGGGGTCCCCGTGAAGCTGATCGGGACCGGCGAGGGGTTGGACGATCTCGAATCCTTCGACGTCGACGTATTCGTCGACGCGGTATTCGGGTGACCTACTCGCACCTCGATCGGCCGATCCAGTTCCTCAAGGGGGTCGGCCCCAAGCGTGCCGATGCCTTCGCCAGACTCGGCATCACCACGGCTCGGGACCTGCTCTACCACGTCCCACGCCGGTATGACGATGCGTCTACGGTCGAGCCCATCGGCCGCCTAGAGGTCGGCATGGACGTCAGCGCGATCGGTCGGATCCGGAGCAAGGGGGTGATCCCCACCCGACGCGGTCTGAGGATCTTCCAGGCCGTCGTCGAAGATGATTCGGGTATGATCACGGTCGCGTGGCCGGGACAACC
>CALHIO010000176.1 GCA_938030915.1 uncultured Gemmatimonadota bacterium | reverse complement strand
CACCTCGCTGCCGAGATGGCGTTGGTCCGTCCGGAACGCCGGGCTGCCGTGATCGGATGCGGGGTCGTCGGGCTGACAGCGGCGCGACAGCTTCAGCGCCGTGGATTCGATGTCGTCGTCTACACGGAGCACGTTCCCCCGAATACGACCTCGAACATGTCGCTGGCCAGCTGGACACCTACGTCCGGACTGGTCGACCGAGAGCGCCGTACGCCGGAGTGGGACCAACAATTCCGTGCGTCGGCGCGGATCGCGTGGAGTGAGCTGCAGCTCCTCGTCGGTCGCGGGTATGGAGTCTCGTGGATGGAGGGGTATTCGCTGCGCAGCACTCCCCCCTCGGGTGAGGGGGGCGACGGCGATCCCCTGCTGCCGCAGGATCTACAGACCGCGTCGACGGTCTACGGTCCCGGGCAACATCCGTTTCCGACCGCGTACGCCGTGATGCGACCCTCGATGAGGATCGAACCCTCGATCTATCTGGATCGGCTCGTCTCCGACGTGCGGGACGCGGGCGCAGGCATCGTGATTCGTCGTTTCGAGTCTCGCCGCGATCTTGCCACCCTGCCTGAGCCCATTGTGCTGAACTGCACCGGTCTCGGGTCGAGGGCACTGCTCGGCGACGAGGAACTGACGCCCCTCAAGGGTCAGCTTACGCTCCTCATGCCGCAGGAAGGTGTGGATTATTCGACGTTCGGTGCGGCCTCTCCCATGGCCGGCGGATTCGTTCACATGTCGCCACGAAGCGACGGCATTGCTCTGGGAGGTACGAGCGTGGAAGGGGACTGGAGTCTCGATCCCGATCCGGAAGCGATGCGGCGGATCGTCGACGCTCATATCGACCTGTTTTCGCGGATGAGCTGAGGCGCGCCGGACCCATGGAAAGTCCGGGGTCCGGGTGGTATCGACACGCTCGCGCGGGTGCGGCTCGCTCCATATGTTGGCGGGATCCGATGTGCCCCCATGTAGCAGGAGTGCTCGATGGATCAGGCAGAATCCTCGACCGTGCTCGAGCAGAAATACTCTCGGCGCACGTTCATCAAGGGTGTGATCGCCACCGGTGCCACCGCCTCGTCGGCCGGGTACCTGTTCCGGGGGTCTCCGCTCCTCGGGGCGGCGACCTACCAGACCGCGACCGAGCGGCTGATCACGCTGAACGTCAACGGCCAGGAGCGAAGGGTGGACGTGCTTCCGCACGAGACGCTGGCGATGACGCTCCGCTACAAGCTGGGCCTCACGGGCACGAAGCTCGGCTGCGATCGGGCGGAATGCGGTGCCTGCACGGTATTGATCGACGGCGTGTCGCAGTACGGGTGCTCGATGCTCACGCACCAGGTTCGTGGCCGGGCCGTGACCACCATCGAGGGTCTCGAGGACGCCGATACGGGTGAACTCTCGATCGTCCAGCAGGCCGTCATGGAGGAGGGTGGGTTCCAGTGCGCGTTCTGCGCCCCCGGCTTCATCATGGCGATGACTGAAATGATCGAGGTCAACCCGAATCCGACGCGCGAGGAAGCGCGGATCGCTCTGTCGGGCAACCTCTGCCGCTGCGCCGACTACGACAAAATTCTCACATGTGCGATGCGGGCTGCCGAGCTCGCGCGCAGCGTGTAAGGGGGGATCATGGCGGAACGACTGGTAGGGATCGACATCGCGCCACCCGATCTCCATGCGAAGATCACGGGACGGGCGAAGTACGCCGAGGACTTCCGTGCGCCGGGAATGGTGTTTGCGAAACTCCTCCTCTCGCCCATGCCGCATGCGCGCGTCCGTAATGTGGACGCGCGCCGTGCGCTCGCGATGGAGGGCGTGATCGGTATCCTTCGGGCAGACGAGGTGCCGTCGCGCGAAGGCCCACGGGAGGCGTGCCTCACCGACACTCCGCGGTATGAGGGTGAGCCGATTCTTGCGGTCGCGGCCGTCGATGAAGAGACGGCGGCTGCCGCGATCGAAGCGATCGAGATCGACTTCGAGCCGCTTCCGTTCGTGATCGACCCGCTAGAGAGCCTTCGTCCAGGTGGGCCGAACGCCTACGTCGACGGCAACCAGTTCTCCGGGCAGGACGGCTGGAGTGACCTCAAGTGGACAGATGCGGATTTCGCGACCATCGACGACGGGGGGATGCCTGACCCTTCATGCCCGGTCGAATGGACCAAGGGTGATCCCGACTCGGCGTTTGCCGAATCGGCGCTGGTTCTGACCGAGACGATCGTCCACCAGTCGTTGACCCACCACCCTATGGAGCCGCGCTCGAACATGTGCTTCTGGGAGGGCGACACGCTGCATGCGTTCGTCTCCACCCAAAGCTCGCAGCAGACGAAGTTCGCGCTCGCCGGCGCGCTCGACATGGACCCCGAAAACATCAACCTCGTCTCCGAGTATTGCGGCGGCGGCTTCGGGTCGAAGATCGCGGGGACGACCGTCATGCAGATCCCGGCGCTGTTCAGCCGGAAGATCAATCGCCCGGTCATGCTACGGATCACGCGGTACGAGGAAAATTACGTCGGACGGGCCCGGCCGGGCTTTCAGACCTGGCTCAAGATGGGCTTCCTGGAGAGCGGAAAGTGCAACGCGATCGATCTGATCGTCGTGCAGGAAAGTGGGCCATATGGTGCGGGGGACTTCAACACGGCGGGCATGATCGCCGACCTGACGTACACGCCTCAGAACATGCGCTTCCGGGCTGTGTCGATGTACACGAACACACCGCCGAAGGCTGCTCAGCGTGGTCCGGGTGGTGCTCAGATCATCTCGATGATGGAGCCCATCCTCGAGAAGGCGGGTCGTGAGCTCGGAGTCGACCGGTTCGAGATGCACCGCATGAATGCTCCGGGGCCGGACGTCGAGTTCGGGCCGCGCAACGCGACGCTTACCAGTGTGCATGCTGTAGAGGCCCTCGATCAGGGTCGTGAGCTCTTCGACTGGGATGCGAAGCTCGCCATGTCGGGCCAGCGGAACGGTTCGAAGGTGACGGGCATCGGGATCGGACTCTCACCGTACACGGCCGGGTCTCGCGGACGCGATGGCATGATGGTCATCCGGCCGGACGGGAAGCTGTACGTCCACCAGGGGATCGGGAACCTGGGCACCCATTCCATCGCCGACACCGCCCGACCTGCAGCCGAGCTTCTCGGTTACAACTGGGAGGATGTCGAGATCGTCTGGGGGACCTCCAGTCGTGGGTACCCCCGCTCGACGGTGCAGGCGGGTTCTCAGACGACGACCGCCCACACGCGAGCGAATCATGCAGCCGCTTCGGACGCGCTGAGGAAGATACGGGCCGTCGCGGCGGCGACGATGGGTGGTTCGCCCTCGGCGTACCGCGTCGACTCGGGTCGCGTCAGTGGACCGGGCGGCACCATGACGCTCGGGCGAATCGCTGAACGCGCGATCGCGATGGGTGGCGAGTACTCGGGCGAGGTGCTCCCCGAGGACATTCACGCTCAGACCGTGCCCGCCGCGCAGATGCTCGCTGGCGAGGGCCTCATGGGGATCGCACGCGACAATTACGGCGGCGACGGAAACATCTACTCGTGGGTCGCGGGCTTCGCGATGGTCGAGCTCGACACCGAGACGGGCGTCGTGGAGTTGAAGGAGTACGTCGGTGTGACGGATTGCGGCACGGTGATCCACCCCCGCAGCCTCGGGGCGCAGGTCTTCGGCGGCAGCATCCAGGGCATGGGAATGGCGATGACCCAGCGGTGGGTATTCGATCCGCAGTACGGCGTCCCGTTCGCAAACCGCCTCTATACCGCCCGCCCTCCGGGCTTCCTCGACATTCCGTCCGACCTCAAGTGGGGCGCGGTCGATATTGCCGATCCGCAGGATCCCGTCGGAGCGAAAGGGATCGGGGAGCCTCCAGTCGGTGCGGGTGCGGCGGCACTCACCTGCGCCGTCGCGGATGCGATGGGTGGGCAATGCGTGTGCCGCACGCCGCTGACACCGGACATCCTACTCGCTGAGATCGAAGGTCGTCCCATCCACGGTCGCCTCGACCAGCACGTCGGCTAGGAGAACGAGACATGGCGAAGATCAGAGATATGATCCCGGCGTTCGAGCTCTTCCAGCCGACGACCGTGGCAGACGCACTCGAGATGCTCGACGAGCATCGTGAGCAGGCGTGGGTGCTTGCAGGTGGACTCGATTCATTCGACTGGTTCAAGGACCGCGTGAAGCGACCGTCGGCGGTCGTGGATCTCGGTGGCATTGAGGAACTCACGGGGATCCGGGACGTTGAGAACGGACTCGAAATCGGCTCGATGACGTCGCTGACGGCGATCGAGCGGGATGAGCGGATTCGCTCGGCGTACTCCATCGTCGCGGACGCCGCACAGCATGTTGCGACGCCCCAGATCAGGAACCAGGGGACGTTGGGGGGCAACGTTTCGCAGGACACACGCTGCTGGTATTACCGGAGTGGGTGGCCCTGCTACCGCGCGGGTGGAAACACCTGCTATGCGGCTGCCCCGCAGGCGATGAATCGTGAGCACTGCATCATGGGCCGAAGCCGGTGCGTGGCGGTGAACCCATCGGACACCGCCCCGGCGCTGATCGCGGTCGATGCGAAGATGATCGTAGAGAACAACGGGGGGCCGAGCGTCTACGACGCCGAAGATTTCTTCATTGGGCCCGCTATCGACATCACGCGCATGACGGTGATGGAGCCGCGCGATCTGCTGACCCGGATCTATATTCCGGCGACGTGGGCGAACGCCGACTTCTATTACGAGAAGATCCGAGACCGGGGCTCGTGGGACTTCCAGCTGGTCAGTGTCGCGGCGGCGTTCCGCCGATCGGGCGATACGATCGAAGAGGCTCGGATCGCCGTGAACGGTGTTGCTCCGTTCCCGGTCCGCCTCGACGCGGTCGAGCGGCTAGTTCAGGGAACGACGGGGGACGAAGCCACGGCCAACGCCGCGGGCGAGCTCGCGATCCAGGGTGCGCGTCCGCTCCGCCATAACGAGTACAAGGTGCCGCTCATGAGGAATCTCGTCCGTCGTGCAGTCAGGAGTGTCGCCTGATGGAGCTTTGGCGCAGAGCTGCGAACCCGTGGGGTCAGGATGTGCTCATCGGGGTGTCGTGGGACCTGATGTGGGCCGCCGTGGTGGCGGCGGGCCTGTTCCTCGCAGGGCACGCCGTCTGGATTCGCACCCGCAAGGAAGAGGCGCACGACGGGCCAACCGACGTTCCGGCCGGTATCCCCGAGAAGATCGAACGTCATTCGTTCGCGGCGCGTGCGTTCCACTGGGTGATGTCGATTGCGATGCTCCTCCTTTTGATCACGGCCTTCGTACCCGTGATGGGATGGCAGTTCAACTGGGTCGAGCTCCACTGGCAGGCCGGCGTCCTGCTGATCGCGACGGTGGTGTACCACGTCATTCATTCGATTGGATGGATGGACTTCTGGTCGATGTTCCAGCTCGGTGTGAGTGAAGGCATCGCGACCATGAAGCACATCCTCTCACCGAAGGCGCCCGCCCCGCCCAAGGCCGGGAAATATCCCTTCGACCACCGGATGTACCACCACGTCATCGTGGTCGTGTCCCTCTCCGCGATCATCACGGGCGTCCTGATGATGGTGAGGATCGATACACCGTTCTGGACGAGGAATCCGTACCTGTTCAGTGATTCGACGTGGGGCGTCATGTACGTCGTGCATGGATTGTCCGGCGTCTCCCTCATCCTCCTGGTCGCCTCGCACATCTACTTCGCGCTGCGACCGGAAAAGCGCTGGATCACCTGGTCGATGGTACGCGGCTGGATCGATCGTGAGCACTATCTGGAGCACTTCGATCCGGCCAAGTGGGTCGTGACCGACGGTGCGATGAAGTCGGCCGACGGTGGCGGTTCAGGAGCGATCGCCGAAGCCGCGCCGAGCGCCAGACGCGAGGACTGATCCTCGACCGCATACGACCTGAGGGGCCGGGCGCGATGCGTCCGGCCCTTCGTACTTCCATCAGCCTCGCACAACGTCCGGAGAGACCGTGTCCGACGCCAAGACCGAAGTAAAGCAACGCATCGACGTCATCGAATCGAGCTATGAATTCTTCCTCGCCTACGCCGCGCAGGGGCGGACGACCGACGAGGGTGCGAAGTCCGGGGCCGACCTCCGTGATTTCCTGTCGAAGCTCGAGTCGGCGCTGGACGGGCTCGCGGATACGGTCGCCACGGCCGTCACCGGTGAAGAGCCGGCGGATGCGTGGGATGAGATGATCGCCGTCGTACGTCGGGACGCGGAAGCCTCGTTGTGCTCCGTCCGGCTCGTCTCGGCCCGCTCCGGCATCAGTTCGCAGCTGATCGACAACCTCAATGCGAATATGCATTTGCGCGCCGTGCTCACGGACCTGTTCCTGGTGGACGAACTCGTCGGGTAGGTCCCGTGACGCCTCTGGTTCTCCTGGTTGCAGCCGGTCTCGGCGTTTCCGCATGGTTCAAGGCCCGCACGACGGCGAGGCTGGGGATGGGGCTGTCCCCGCTTGTTCTGCTGGAGGGACTCGTTGCCCTGGCGCTGGTGGGCACGCGTCTACCTGGACTCTTCGGCGGAGCCGCGGTCACCCGCGGGTCCGTTGCGATCGCGATTGTGGTCATGCTGACGGCCACCTTCGATCATGCGCGGCGACTCAGGCGACGGCGTCACCGAAGAGAGCTGACCGAGGGTGGCCGCCTCGCGGCGTACATGAACGTGCACGGCGTGGTCCCGGGCGAATCGTCCCCTTCCGACGACGAGGGGCGTCCCGCCCTGTGACCGCGTACGAGTTCCGATAGATTTGGCCGCTGACCGCCGCCACCTGCCTGAACCATGCTCGAGAACCTCGGAAACATCGGTGAATTCGTCGGCGCTCTCGGCGTCGTCGTGTCTCTCGTGTATCTGGCTCGACAAATGATCCAGAACACGGTTTCGGTACGCGCCGCCTCGTTCAACGCGATGGTGCAGAACAGTATACGACTGCTCGAACATGCGTTTCGAGATCCGGAATTCGCGGCCTTCCTGGCGAAGGCGGAGGCGGATCCAACGTCGCTCAGCGAGGCCGAGCGCGTGCGTTGGGATTCGTACATGACTGCGGTTTGGCGCCACTTCGGCAATCTGCAGTACGCGAATCGTGTGGGTACGCTCGACAGTCAGATGTGGCAGGCGTACCGGACGGACCTCAAGGAGCACCTTCGCAAGAGGAGCTGGGCGGAGTGGTTCCTGGCGAACCGTCACGTCTTCAGCGAAACACTGGGCAAGCAGGTCGACCTGGCGCTCCAGGAGATCGCCGAGGAATCGCGTTAGGGCCGCCCTCGCCCTCGCGCCTCCGGCCCGATTGAGCCACTTGATCGGGCGAGGACGGGCCGCCTAGCTTGTCTCACCCGGGCGAAACAACCGTTTCGTCGCGGCCGCCCTGTTTCGTCGAGACTTTGGCATGTCCGTCCGCTTCCGAATCCGCACACCTGCCGGACAGGAGCTGTCGTTCGCGACGCTGGACGTCTTCGAGAACTTCGTGCGATCGGGCGACCTCTCTCCGGACGATCTCGTCTACGACGCGGAAGACGGTTCATGGTCTCCTGCCCGGACCCATCCGATGGTGCTCGAGATCGAGTATCAGGAGGAGGATGCGTCCGCAGCGTCTGAGCCCGACGAGCCCTCACCCGTCGAGACCGAGGCCCAGGATCCGAGTTTCGGGCTGAGCCTCGCACCCGAGCAGCCCGGGCCGGGTGACGATGTGACGGAGCGAGCCGGTGAGTCGGATGGGTCTCTGGACGAGGAGTCACCCGCCGATCCCGCGGCCGCCTCGGCATCGGAGGGCGCTCTGGAACTGGACCTGGCTCCCGCTGTGGAGGTCTCCGAGGAGGAGGCGACGCGCGCGTTCGTCCAGAGGATGGAGGCGGAGCGCGAAGCATCGCTCGACTACGGGGAACGCTCTGGTGTGCAGGGTTTCTCGATGGACGATTCGAGCACGCTGGGCGACATGCTGACGCCTTCACCGCCGCCACCTGCGCGTGCTCGACCGGAACGGACGCCCGCGCCGCGTCCTGATCCGGCGAAGCGGACAGCGTCAGAAACATCTCGCCCCGAGCCTCGCTCCGGGGCCGCGAAGACGGGCACGACAGGGAAGACAGCCAAGACCTCCACGGCGGCCGGAAGGAGCGGCGGTGGCGGATTCAGCCGCTTCCTGATGCTCGTGGTCGGGTTGGGTGTGGTCGGAGCCGGTGGGTACTTCGGGTATCAGAGCGTTCAGAGCGTCGAGGATGCGGAGACTGAACGAGCTGCGCCCGTCGAGCCACTCCCTGTCGCGCCTGAACCCGAGCCTGAGCCGACTCGAGAGCCGGTCATCGCTCAGACGGAGTCCGCAATCCGTGAGCGCGCACAGGAGCGATTCCTGACCTCGACCCAGAGTGCGCTTCGCGACCTTCCGCCGATCCCCGAGACGTGGGCTACGGGCCCGTACTTCTCCGTCCCGTCCGATTACCCTGACGTGCTCGACGCGTGGGAGCGGTATCTCACGACGATCCGCAGCGTCCAGGCGGGTGAAACGGATCGCTACGTCGTCGCCTACGACCGAGCTCTGGACGATGCCGCGATTGCCCAGAATGAGTGGGCTACGCGGCGTGCGGCAGCGCTCGAGGGTTTCGGAGCGTCGGAGGCCGAACGCTCGGCTCACTACGACCGGGTCGAGGCACTCGCGGCTGCGGCGATCCGAAGCCATGAGGCGCTCGTGGAATCCGAGGGGCTGATCCTGTTCGAGCCGGGGAGCGGCTCGGGTGGTGGCTCCGGGATGGGTGCCGATGTCTACGGTCGGGACGAGGAGGCGGATCTGCTGCTCGCACAGGTCGTGGAGTTGCTCTCGGTCAGCCTCGATGGTGGCGGCCTCGGGCCCGGTGACGGAGTCAATGTGAGGTCCTGGGTGTGGGACGGTTTCCTGGACGCGGCGACGCGCTGACCTCTGCACCAGCGGAGTGCGGACGGAGTGACGTCTCGATCGCCACCTGCCGGATGCCCCCTGTGGATGTTCATCCCGAAGGGGAGTAGGTTGCCCTCGTAGCACAGCGCTGACGCCGATCCTGGGCATGACGACAACTACGACCGAAGCCGCCTCTGCGCCCGTATGGGCGAAGGTGATTGACCACACACGCTGTATCGGATGCCACGCGTGCACGACAGCGTGCAAGTCGGAGAACGAGGTCCCGCTCTCGGTGACCCGGACGTATGTGAAGTACGTCGACACGGGCTTCTTCCCCAACACGCGTCGATCCTTCCAGGTCACGCGGTGCAACCAGTGCGAGGACGCACCATGCGTGGCCGCGTGTCCGACCGCAGCGATGCACCAGCGTCCGGATGGGATCGTCGACTTCGACAAGTCGATCTGTATCGGATGCAAGGCGTGCATCGCCGCCTGTCCCTACGACGCGATCTTCATCAACCCGGAGGATCACTCGGCCGAGAAGTGCAATTTCTGCGCGCACCGTCTGGACGTCGGACTCGAGCCCGCCTGTGTCGTGGTCTGTCCGTCCGAGGCGCTCCTGGTAGGTGACATGAACGATCCGCTGTCGAAGGTCAGCCAGATCGTGCATCGGGATGCGGTGACGGTACGCCGGCCGGAAAAAGAGACGCGGCCCAAGGTCTTCTACAAGGGCGCCGACCAGGTCACTCTCGACCCGCTCGCGGCACGGCGTCCCGACGGCGGACTCTTCATGTGGAGCGAGCAGGGGGATGTGTCCCACCAGGTCCACTCGGGACATCCGGGTCCGAACAATTCATCGGCGGCGGCCGTGCTCAGCTACGACGTGATCCATCGGGCACCGTGGGACTGGCGCGTAAGTGCGTACACCTTCACCAAGTCGATCGCCGCGGGTGCCTACCTCGTCCCTCTTCTGCTGGGCTGGCTGGGGCTCCTGCCGTTCACGGGTGAGCTGTGGGGTCTTCATGCTCCCCTCGCGGCGATGATCGGCCTCACGGTCACGGGGGCGCTCCTAGTCTGGGACCTCGAGCATCCTGAGCGCTTCTGGATGGTCCTGTTCAAGCCGCAGTGGCGGAGCTGGCTCGTGCGAGGAGGCTTCATCATTACTGCGTATGGAGGACTCCTCGCGGCGCACCTGGCCATGACGTTCCTCGGTCGAGGGGACCTGACCCCCGCGCTCGGCTGGGCGGGTGCGCCACTCGCGGTGATGACCGCGATCTACACGGCGTATCTGTTCGCACAGGCTCGAGCCCGGGACCTCTGGCAGAGCCCGCTGCTGCCCGCGCATCTACTGATTCAGGCGCTGCTGGCTGGAGCTGGGGTGACGATGTTGATCACTGCGGGATCGGGCGTACCCACCTCGGTCACGGGCCTATTTCAGGTGGCGCTGGCTGTCCATCTGGCCATGGCTCTTGGTGAGGCATCGATGGGGCATCCCACGGCCCATGCCAGGCTGGCTGCACGAGCGATGACGCACGGTGCGTACGCGCACCTCTTCTGGATCGCGATCCCGCTGGGTGTGGTGGCCTTGATCTTCGCCGCGGCTACGCCGGTGATCGCCGCTGGTGCGGCGCTTCTTTCTCTCCTCATGTACGAGCACGCCTTCGTTCAGGCGGGCCAGTCGGTACCTCTCGCATGACGATCGACGAACTGAACCGCCGCGTCTCTGCGGCTCGTGACGAAGTCGAGGCCCGGGGTGAGACGTTCTATCCGGGCGCGAGCCGGGTCCACCTGGCGGCCTTTCCCCCACGTGAGCGGTGGAACGACTGGGTTGAACTCGACTCCAAGTCGTGGCCGAAGCGGGTCGAGAAACGGTACATGCTCGTCCCGACGACGTGCTTCAACTGCGAGTCGGCGTGTGGACTGCTCGCGTACGTAGATCGGGACACGCTCCAGGTCCGGAAGTTCGAGGGTAATCCCGAGCATCCCGGTTCACGAGGTCGGAACTGCGCGAAGGGGCCGGCGACGATCAATCAGATCACCGACCCGGATCGCATCCTGTATCCACTCCGGCGCGCGGGTGCCCGTGGCGAAGGAAAGTGGGAGCAGGTGTCGTGGGACGAGGCACTCGACGACATCGCCGGTCGCATCCGTGCATGCATCGAAGAAGAACGACACGAGCAGGTGATGTATCACGTCGGCCGCCCCGGTGAAGACGGGTATACCACCCGGATGCTCGCCGCGTGGGGCGTCGACGGTCACAACTCGCACACGAACGTCTGCTCCAGCGGCTCCAGGGCCGGACATCACTGGTGGATGGGCATGGACCGGCCGAGTCCGGACCATGCGAACGCCAAGGTGATCCTGCTCGTGAGCAGTCACCTCGAGACGGGGCACTACTTCAACCCCCATGCGCAGCGGATCATCGAAGGAAAGGCGAACGGCGCGAAGCTGATCGTTCTCGATACCCGCCTCTCGAATACCGCGACGCACGCCGATCACTGGCTCTCCCCCTATCCGGGTTCGGAGCCCGCCATCTTCCTGGCGGTCGCGAACTGGATGATTCAGGAGGGCCGGTACGACCGGGAGTTCGTCCGTCGGTGGTGGAACTGGCAGGAGTACATGGAGGCCGTGCACGGTGAGCCCGGCGCGTCGTTCGAGCGCTTCGAAGAGGTGCTGGCCGGGGTCTATTCGACGTACACGTTCGAGTACGCGGCCGGAGAGTCGGGCATCGACGTAGAGGTTCTCCGTGAGATCGCGAAGGAGATCTCCAACGCGGGTACACGCCTCGCCACGTACAACTGGAGGAGTGCGGGCTCCGGTAACCTCGGAGGGTGGCAGGTCGCCCGTACGATGATGCTCCTCAGCGCGCTCCTCGGATCGATCGCGACCGAGGGTGGAACGTTCCCGAACTCGTGGAACAAGTTCACGCCGAAGCCGCCGCGTCTGCCCCACCAGCATCCACGGCGCTGGAACGACGTACTCTGGCCAGATGAGTATCCGTTGGCGCTGATGGAGATGTCCTTCCTGATGCCGTATCTGATGAAGGATCAGGACGCCTTCGTCGACGTGTACTTCACCCGTGTCTACAACCCGGTCTGGACGAACCCCGACGGGTTCAGTTGGATCGAGATGCTCACCGACGAATCACGGATCGGTCAGCACATCGCCATGACACCTACCTGGAACGAGACGGCGTATTTCGCGGACTACGTGTTGCCGATGGGGCACTCGTCGGAGCGCCACGACCTTACCTCGTACGAGCAGTACGACGGGCAATGGATCGGCTTCAGGCAGCCGGTGCTCCGTGCTGCTCGTGAACGACTTGGCGAGGAGATCGGGGACACGCGCGATGTGAATCCGGGAGAGGTCTGGGAGGAGAACGAGTTCTGGATCGAGCTGACCTGGCGTGTCGATCCGGACGGCACGCTCGGTATCCGGCAGTTCTTCGAATCGGTGGAGAACCCCGGCGGGAAGATGACCGTCGATGAGTACTACGGGTGGATCTTCGAGAATTCCGTGCCCGGCCTGCCTGATGCCGCGGCGGCCGAAGGAGTCACCCCGCTCGAGTACATGCGTCGCTTCGGTGCGTTCGAGGTAGCGCAGAAGGTCGGGCGCGTCCACGAACAGCCGGTTCCCGACGGTGAGCTGGACGACGTGAGGGTCGATGAGGCCGGGCGCGTCTTTACGGCGGCGCCGGTGCCAGCGAGCTCGAAGGCCCCGGGTGGGACGAAGATCGATCCGGACGAGGACGGGCGGCGCCGGGTCGGGGTTCGCGTGGATGGTGAAATTCTCAAGGGATGGCCCACGCCGACCGGCAAGCTGGAGTTCTGGTCGCGAACCCTGCACGACTGGGGGTGGCCCGAGTTGGCGACACCGACGTACATCAAGAGCCACGTGCACCGGCAGAATCTGGACTCGGATCAGATGCCTCTGATCACGACGTTCCGGGTTCCGGTCCAGATCCACACGCGCAGTGCGAACGCGAAGTGGCTCGACGAGATCGCGCATACGAATCCGTTGTGGCTTCACCCGCAGGATGCTGAGCGCCTCGGGATCGCCAAAACCGGCGATCTTGTGCGCGTCGAGACCGAGATCGGGTACTTCGTGCTGAAAGCGTGGATCACGGAGGGGATCCGCCCGGGCGTCGCCGCGTGCAGCCATCACATGGGTCGATGGAAGCCGGAAGGACATCAGGGGCAGCGCATCGGCATGATGACCGTCGCGCTCGATCAGAACGGTTCGGATTGGGCACTCACCCGGAAGAAGGGGGGTGGCCCGTTCGAGTCGTCGGACCCGGACACGCTGCGTGTCTGGTGGACGGATGTCGGTGTCCATCAAAACCTGACGCATCCCGTTCATCCGGATCCGATCTCCGGCATGCACTGTTGGCACCAGGCGGTGCGCATCCAGCCTGCTCAGCCAGGGGACGCGTTCGGGGACGTGTCCGTCGATACCGCCAAGTCCCGAGCCGTGTACGACAAATGGCTGGAGATGACGCGGTCGGCCTCCCGGCATTCGCCGGACGGTACCCGACGCCCGTGGTGGATGCTGCGCCCCGTACGTCCCGAACGGGCCGCGTACGACTTGCCGGAACCCGAGCCCGTCGGTGCCTGACGCGCCGCCGGCCCCGATCGATGCGGTACGGGGGCTTGCGGTGCTGGCGGAGTCCCCGAGTACGGAGCATGTCGGTATCGGAGCGGCGCTCGGTCTCGAGTCCGTGCCGACTCCGGCCGAGTACTCGGACCTCTTCCTCTTCCAGCTCTATCCGTACGCATCGGTATACCTGGGGCCGGAAGGAATGATGGGTGGCGTGGCCCGGGAGCGCATCGCCGGATTCTGGCATGCTGTCGGACTGACGCCTCCAGCTGAGCCCGACCATCTGGCGGCGCTGCTGGGGCTGTACGCCTCGCTCATCGAGCGCGTCCGGTCCGGAGGGCACGTGCCGGCCGATCCTACGGACGGACGGAGTCCGCGTGATCCTCTCGAGGCGGAGTCGGTGCTCGCCGCGCAGGCCGCGCGTGCGCTGCTGGATGAACACCTGGCGCCGTGGATCTTCTCGTGGCTCGAACGCATGGAGGAGCTGGCGTCGGGAGTGTACGCGACATGGGCCTCCCTGCTGCGCGAGGTCCTCGCTCAGGAGTACCGGGCCACTCGCGCTACGTCGACCGATCTACAACACCTCCGTGAGGCTCCACCCCTCCCCGATCCGCGGTCCGATGGAACGGCCGAATTCGTGGCCGGCTTGCTCGCACCGGTTCGGAGTGGGGTGATCCTGACCCGGGCCGACCTCGCGGAGATCGCGCGCAGGCTCGACCTGGGCCTCAGGGCAGGAGAGCGGCGGTACGCGCTGGAACACCTCCTCGCACAGGATCCGGGGCGGACCCTCTCGGCGCTTGCCGACGAGGCCCGCCGGCAATCCTCTGCGCACCAAGAACGAGCGGAATGGCTCGGCGAGTCGGCCGTGTTCTTCGAGGAGCGCGCGCGTGCGACCGCTGCGCTGTGCGACGAGCTGGCGGAGCGTGGCGTCTCATGAGATCGGTACCGCCGGCCGGCCTGTCGCGTGCCGATGTGATCGCCGGTCTCAGCGTCGCCCTCGTTCTGATCCCCCAGTCGATGGCGTACGCCGAGCTCGCCGGTCTTCCTCCGCACCATGGACTGTACGCAGCCGGGCTACCGCTTATCGCCGCCGCCTTCCTGGCGTCTTCCCCGTATCTGCAGACCGGACCGGTCGCGCTGACGGGGCTTCTGACGCTGGGTGCGCTGCTTCCGCTCGCACCCGTCGGCACCGCGGAGTACGCCAAGCTGGCGGCGTTGCTCGCCCTGGTCGTGGGGATCGCGCGGTTCCTGGTCGGGATGTTCAAGGCCGGATGGGTGGTCTACCTCATGTCGCACTCCATGATGGCGGGCTTTCTGTCGGCGGCGGCGATCCTGATCCTCTCGTCTCAGATTCCCGGTGCCCTCGGCGGTGCGGCCCCCGCTGAGCTCGGCGTCCTGCCGAGAGCGTGGCACGGGCTGACCAACCACGGAGATTGGGAGGCCGTCTCGATCGGACTTACGGTCTTCACCTTCGGCGTCATCGTCGTCGCCGGGCGGATTCACCCGCTCATTCCCGGGGTTCTGATCGCGGCGACCGCCGGGCTCGGCTTCTCGCTGATCACGGGGTACAGCGGGGGCACGGTCGGCGAAATTCCGCGGGGTCTTCCGCCGTTCACGCTCGATCTTCCATGGGAGATGCTTCCGGCGCTGATCGTGCCCGGGCTGGTCATCTCCGTCATCGGTTTCGCGGAGGGTGTGTCGATCTCGCGCGTCTTCGCATCGGAGGACCGTCAGCATTGGGACGCGGATCGGGAATTCCTGTCGAAGGGGATGGCGAACGTGGTCGCCGCTGTGACCGCAGGACTTCCGGTGGGCGGCTCGCTTTCCCGAACCAGTCTCAACCGCCTTGCGGGTGCCCGGAGTCGCTGGTCCGGGCTCGTGACGGGCGTGGCCGTACTGGCCTTTCTACCCTTTGCCCCGGTGCTCTCCGCGCTCCCCCGCGCCGTCCTGTCCGGGATCGTCATCGCTGCCGTCTGGAAGCTGATCCGGCTCCAGGACCTGGTGACGATCTGGCGAGCCTCGCCCCTTCAGGCGGTGGTGGCGTGGGTCACGTTCGGCGCGACGCTGACGATGGCGCCCCACATCGACCGTGCCATTCTGATCGGCATCGCCCTGTCCGCCGTCGTACACCTCTGGCAGGAGCTCACCCCGTCGGTGGTATCGAAGCGAGAGAGGGACACCCTCACGATGGATCTCTCAGGGGTTCTCTGGTTCGGATCGGCCGCAGCGCTGGAGGACGCACTCTTCGAGCAACTCGCAGAAGAGCAGGATGTGCGGCGGGTCGTTCTGCGCTGCTCCGGGCTCGGCCGGATCGATCTTTCCGGGGCGACCGTCCTGCGAGAGATGGTGGATCACGCGCGCCGGGCCGAGATCGAATTGACCGTGACGGACGTTCCGGACCATGCGCTACGCATCCTGTCTGCGGTCGGCCTCGTGACCTCCTCGGGAACAGGATCGGCTTCGGACTCGTAGTGTCCTCGAATGCCCGTCCCTACCTTGGCGTGTCGGCGCCGGCGTGGGGGCGTCATGAGCAGATCTACGAACTATACGGGGGGACAACATGTTCGGTATGCTCGCCGTTGGGATCGCCGGCGTCTCGAGCGTCTTCGGTCATATCAAGTCTCGACATTTCGTCGGGCAGAAGCTTCGATACACGTCGCTCGTCGAAAAGCCGCTCCTCGGCGTCTGGGCTGGGGTCGGAGCCACGATCGTCGCCGCGCCTGTGGTGGCTGTCCTTCCGGTCGTAGGAGCGGGTACCGCGATCGCCATCGGCGCCGGGATCGGGACGGGTGTCGCCCTCGGTGTGAAGGACTCCAAGGAGCCCCCGAAGCTGCTGGACGACTGAGTCGGTTCAGCCTAGGGCGCGTTTGAGCCAGGAGCGGACGTGCCCCTCGTATCGCTTCACCACGAGCACGGACGCCGGTGAGTAGCGGGCGACCTTCTCGGGGATTTCCCCGAACATGACCTGCTGCAGGTAGGGCTCTCGGGCTGCACCCAGCACGACGAGGTCGTAGTTCCGACTCTCCATGGCGATTCCGCCGGCCACGGACTCCGCCTCGATGATTGTTCGCGTGACCGGAACGTCGATCCCGGTCAGGGTTGTGGAAATCCAATCATCGGCCTGCTGCCGCATCTCGTCCGTCGCGTTGGG
>CALHIO010000175.1 GCA_938030915.1 uncultured Gemmatimonadota bacterium | reverse complement strand
GGCCCTGGTCGCGGGCCTGGGCATCGGGGGTATCGCGGTCGCGTTGGCGGCGCAGAACATCCTGGGCGACCTGTTCGCCTCGCTGTCCATCGTCCTCGACAAGCCCTTCGTGCTGGGAGACTTCGTGACGGTCGACGACTATCTCGGCAGCGTCGAAGCGATCGGTCTGAAGACGACACGCATCCGGAGTCTGTCAGGAGAGCAGGTGGTCTTTTCCAACACCGATCTGCTTTCGAGCCGGATCCGTAACTACGGTCGCATGTACGAGCGACGCGTCGTGCTGAACATCGGCGTCACATATCAAACACCGCACGGCACGCTCGTAGAGATCCCCTCGATCATCCGGGAAGCGGTCGAGAGTCAGGGTGGAGAAAGGGTCCGCTTCGATCGTGCCCATCTCGCCGAGTACGGCGACTCAGCGATCCTGTACGAGGCAGTCTACATCATCGAGGAGGCAGACTACGGCGTTCACATGGACATCAAGCAGGACGTCTTCCTCCACATCCACGAGGTCTTCGAGGCGCGAGGGATCGACTTCGCCTACCCGACGCAGACGGTGTTCGTCGAGTCCAGGGCGAAAGAGTAGATCACTCCCTACTGACCACGCAGAGAGGGATCGTCGACGGGTACCCCCGCAGCGTTCTGCCACACCCACAGAATCCGCTGCACGGCGGTGAGGTTCGTGAGAATCGCGACCAGTACGATCACATACTGCAGGACAATTCCGTCAAGATCGAGTCCGAAGAGCAGTGAGCCGGCTCCGATGAGCACGACCCGCTCGGGCCGCTGCATCAGCCCGACCGTGCAATCGAGGCCCAGCCCCTCGGCACGCGCGCGTGTGTAACTGACCATGATCGAGCCAGCCATCGCGGCGAAGATCACGTAAATCATCCACACGTCCGCGAGTGCCGGGCCATAGGTGTTGTAGAGAGACAGGAGGCCCATGAACACGACAATTTCGCTGATTCGGTCCAGCGTGGAGTCGTAGAACGACCCGAACTTTGACGCCATTCCACTCATGCGCGCGACCTGACCGTCGAAGATGTCCCACATGCCTCCCAGCAGAACCAGGGCGCCAGCCGACCGCACGTGGTCGAGGTGGTAGAGGTAACCCGCCGCGACGACACACAGGAAGCCCAGGGTGGTAACGAGATTCGGATGGATGCCACGAGCGACGATCCATCGCACGGTGGGTTCGATGATACGGTAGACCGGAGCACGAAGCGTATCCAGGGATTTCACTCGGAGCCTCTGTGTGAAAGGAATCGACGGGCGCGGCCCCGCGCACTCATGAGTCATGCCATGCCCCCATAACATAGGGGAGCCGCTTGCCCAGCGATTTGGGCGACCGCACGATACGCGGCCCCACCTTCGATTCCCGTACCCGACGTTCCATGCCCGATTCTCGCTGTCTCCGTCTCCCGATGGCCCTGGCGCTCGCCGCGCTCCTCGCCCCCGCTTCGGTCTCGGCTCAGGCCACCATCGAACAGGCCGCTGCGGCACTGCAGCTCCGGGAAGTCGGGCCGGCCGTCGCAGGCGGCCGCATCGCCGATGTCGAGGTCCATCCGAATGACAAGTCGACGTGGTACGTCGGCGTGGGATCCGGCGGCGTGTGGAAGACCACGAACGCGGGCACGACGTTTACGCCGATCTTCGACGATCAGCCGAGTTACTCGATCGCAGACATCGCGCTCGCTCCGTCGAATCCGGAGATCGTGTGGGTCGGCACCGGTGAGAACGTCAGCGGTCGCCACGTGGCGTGGGGGACCGGCGTGTACCGCAGCCTCGACGGCGGGGCGTCGTGGGAGAACATGGGACTCCCTCACTCCGAGCACATCGGGAAGATCCTCATTCACCCCGAGAACTCCGACGTCGTACTCGTCGCATCCGAGGGTCCGCTCTGGTCGCCCGGCGGTGAGCGCGGCGTGTACATGTCGGAGGATGGCGGCCGTAGCTGGACCGCGACCCTGACGATCGACGAGAACACTGGCGTGACCGACCTGGAATTCGCACCGGACGACCCGAACACCGTCTACGCGGCGGCATTCCAGCGTCGACGCCACACGTGGGGGTACATGGGTGGAGGCCCCCAGACCGGTCTCTGGAAGTCCACCGACGGTGGGCGAACGTGGACGGAGGTCACGACCGGTCTGCCAACGCGTGACATGGGCAAGATCGGACTCGCCGTGACGCCCGCCGATCCGGACCTCGTGTACGCGACGATCGAATCGAACGGCGGACAGCAGGGCTTCTACCGCTCCACCGACCGCGGCGAGAGCTGGGAGCATCGCAATACGTACATCTCGGGCGGAACGGGCCCGCACTACTATCAGGAAATCGAAGCCTCGCCGACCGAAGCCGACGTCGTCATCCAGATGGACGTCTTTTTCCAGGTCACGTACGACGGGGGCGCGACCTTCGGCAATCTCGAGACGGGCAGGGACAAGCACTCGGACAACCACGCGCTCTGGATCGACCCGGACAATCCACTGCACATGCTCGGTGGCACCGACGCGGGGTTGTACGAGACCTTCGATCGGGGCGCGACGTGGCGTCACTTCCCGAACCTTCCGATCGCGCAGTTCTACAAGATCGCCGCGTCGAACTCCGAGCCGTTCTACGAGCTGCTCGCCGGAGCGCAGGACCTCGGAACCCTTTGGGCGCCGGCGCGGACGCAGACGACGGAGGGCGTGCGGAACGAGGACTGGCTCTTCCCGCTCGGCGCGGACGGATACGGCGTGGCCTTTGATCCGACCGATGCGAACACGATGTATATGATGACGCAGCAGGGAAACCTGCAGCGGGTCGATCGATTGAGCGGCGAGGAAGTGGCCATCCAGCCTCAGCCCGCCCCGGGTGATCCGGCCGAGCGGTGGAATTGGGACTCGCCGATTCTGGTGTCGCCGCACGATCCGAGTCGGATCTACTACGCGTCGCAGCGACTCTGGGCGTCGGACGATCGAGGAGACAGCTGGACCGCGATCTCGGGTGACCTCACCACCGATACGGAGCGCTATTCCCTGCCGTACATGGGGCGCGTGTGGGAGCTGGACGCACTCCACGACAACGGGGCGATGTCGAAGTACGCGACATTGACGACGATCTCGGAGTCGTCCGTCGCGGCCGGAACGATCTACGTCGGCTCGGACGACGGCCTGATCCATGGCACGACCGACGGCGGAGCCAGCTGGACGCGGGCCCGGGACCTGCCAGGTGTGCCCGAGCGCTCCTTCATCAACAAGGTCGTCGCCAGCGAGCACGACGCAGCGACCGTCTTCGCGCTTGTCGATGCGCACAAGCTCGGGGACTACGCGCCGTACATCTTCCGCAGTGACGACCACGGACAGAGCTGGACCTCGATCCGCGGAGACCTCCCGGACGGAGAGCTCGTCTGGGCGATGCAGCAGGACCACATCGTGCCCGACCTGCTCATCCTCGCCGGTGAGACGTCACTCTGGTTCACGATCAACGGCGGAACCAACTGGCATCGTCTCGACGCCGGAGCACCGACCATCGCGTTCCGCGACGTGCAGCTCCATCGGCGGGACGACGACATCATCGGGGGCACCTTCGGACGAGGGATCTGGATCCTCGATGACTACGCGCCGCTCCGAGCCCTGGCTCGCGGTGCACTCGTGCAGACCGGTGGTGTCATGCCCCTGCGCGACGCATGGTGGTTCGTCCCGTGGCTGACGAACCAGGCGACCGGACGACCCACGCTCGGCACGACGGCATGGTCGGCGGACAATCCCCCGTTCGGTGCGACGTTCACCGTGCACGTGCCCGAGATCCGGCAGACCGCCGAAGAGGTGCGCGAGGAGCAGGAACGATCACTCCGCAGCGCCGGAAGCGATGTCCCCTTCCCCGGCTACGACGCGCTTCGATCCGAGCGCAACGCGTCGGGTCCGATGGTTCGGGTGCGCGTATCGGACGACACCGGGGCTCCGGTCCGCTGGGTCGACGTCCCAGCGCGTGCGGGGGTCCACCGTGTAACGTGGGACCTTCGACACCCGGCACCGAACCCGGTCAGCTTCGCGAATCCAGCCTTCCGGCCACCGTGGGTGACGGAGCCGACAGGCCCCCTCGCCGCACCGGGACGATACTCCGCCCAACTCGTGATGATCGATGGCGGCGAGGTGACCGAGATCGGATCCGCCCAGAGCTTCTCTGTCCGACCGGTCCCGACCGTCCCGGCGGGGACCGATTTCGATGCGGTCGAGGCCTTCCATCTGCGGGTGGCGGATCTTCAGCGTCGGATCTCGATCGCGGCGTCGGAGATGTCCCAGGCATCCGAGCGCGTGCGGTACATGCGTGCAGCACTCGAGCGAACGCCATCGGCCGATGCATCGCTCTACGGTGACCTCGATGAACTCGCGGAGCGACTCGACGACTTCCGCTTCCAGCTCAACGGGGACCCCGTGCGCGGATCGCTCAGCCAATCAGCGTCACCTGCGATTGCAGGGCGCGCGGGTCGGGCCGCGGCTTCATGGAATACGCGCCAGGCGCCGACGGGAACCATGCGCGAGAATCTCCGGATCGCGGAGGCGGACTTCACCTCCTTCCAGACGCAGCTGGGGTCCTTCCTCGATGTGGACATGGCCGCCGTGGAGCAGGCGCTCGCGGATGCAGGAGCTCCGTGGACCCCGGGCCGTCGGATCGGCCGATGAATCGGGTCGTTGTTCACAGGAAGCCGCGATGGGACTCGACCGGCGCGATCCTGATCGCGTTCGGGATGATCGCGCTCGCCCAACCCGCGGCATCCCAGGACCGGTTCGGCGCGGCCGTTGCGATGACCGGACCGGACCACGTCGTCGTCCTCAAGCCCGGCGCAGCGATCGGGCCCGCCGCGGCCGTGGTCTTCCGCCGGGCGCCGGACGGCACGTGGATGCAGACGGAGCGCCTCTCCAAGCTCGACGGTGGATACCCCGGCGAGGCGCTGCTTCCTGCGCTCGCCAACGGCGGAGATCTGCTGCTCCTCGGGAGTGGAGATCCGGATGGACGAGAGGCGGGGCATCTTTATCAGTGGGAGGGCGCCGCGTGGGCGCCCCGCCTTCGAGTCCCGGTCGACCCGGGTGTCGGAACGATCGCGGCCGAACTCCCCGCGGGTGGACTCGACATGTCCACGCTGAACCGTCTGATGGGCCCGCCTGCGCGCTCGATCGCGCTTTCGCCCGACGGGACCAGGTTGGCGGTGGCCGGGGGCGCAGTGGAGGCGGACGTCGTTCACGTGCTTCGGCTCGAGTCCGGGACATGGGCGCTCGAGTCGGTCCTGCCGCTGAACCGGGCCGACGATACGGCTCCGAGCGGGCTCGGTGTGGCACTCGCACTCGCTGACCGTCACCTCCTGGTGGGTGCGCCCGGTCACGGCCACGGCGGCGCCGTTCACCTCTTCGAGCGGGGCGATGCCGAGTGGGCTCGCGCGGCTGTCTTCCCGACCGACTCTCTCGAGCGGGATGCTCTGCTCGGGTCGGCCGTGGTACTGTCCGACGACGGATCCGAGGTGTTCGCCTCTGCTCCGGGGCTCGGGCGTGTCGTCCGACTCACGCGGGGGCCGGACCGCACGTGGTCTCGCGCGGGCGACCTCACTCCACCCGACGCCAAGACCCCGGACGCGCTCGCCTTCGGAGCCGCGCTGTCGATGGATACCGACCGCCTTCTGGTCGGGGCGCCCCAGGCGAACGGTGGCAACGGCCACGTCTTCGTGTTCGACCGGTCCGACTCGGGCGATTGGACCATGAGTCGCACGCTGGTGACTGATCTCGAAGGGGCCGGTTACGGCTCGTCCCTTGCCGTGTTGGGAGATCACGCGGTGATCGGTGCACCTAGGGCGTATGGCGGTACCGGACGGGCGGCGTTCGTGGACCTCGGGGCCGGGGATGCTCCGGTCTGGCTGGACCCCGGTGCGGAGCTCCGAACCGTGTCCGGCTCGGAGCCCGTGACGTGCTCGGATGGGGAAGCAGCGGGGTATGCGTGCGAGAGCGTCGACCTCGTGTCGTTCCTCCCGCTGTCCGCCCTCGGCGCAGAGCCTGGAGAGCGCGTCACCGACGTGTGGGGATGGACCGACTCCGAGACCGGGCGCGAGTACGTCCTCATCGGACGCACAGCCGGCCTGGCATTCGTCGACATCACGAATCCGGGTGTGCCGCGCTTCATCGGACTCATGCCCGCGAACCCATCCCACGCTCGCGATATCAAGGTCTACCGGGATCACGCGTTCCTGACGGGGGACGGTGCCGGTGACCACGGACTCCTCGTCTTCGACCTGTCACGCCTGCGGAACGTCGCGGAGATACCGGCCACCTTCGAGCCCGACGCCCGCTACGAAGAGGTCGCGAGCGCACACAACCTCGTGATCGATACCGACTCGGGCTTCGCGTACACCGTCGGCACGAACACCGGCGGCCAATCGTGCGGCGGCGGACTCCACATGATCGACATCCGGAACCCCCTGCAGCCGACCTTCGCCGGATGCTACACCGACACCGAGGGCCTCATCTGGACCGGGCGGACGCACGATGCGCAGTGCACGGTCTACCATGGACCCGACGAGAACTACCAAGGTCGGCAGATCTGCTTCGCCGCGAACGAGACGGCCATGCGGATCGTGGACGTCACCGACAAGGCCACCCCCGAGCCGATTTCCACCGCGAGTCATCCGGGGACCGCCTACATCCATCAGGGTTGGCTCACGGAGGATCATCGTTACCTCTACGTGAACGACGAGCTCGACGAGATCGTCGGCACCG
>CALHIO010000174.1 GCA_938030915.1 uncultured Gemmatimonadota bacterium | reverse complement strand
AACGCGCTAGAAGGGCTTCTCGTAGCACCCGATCGACGTGACACGCTCGCCCAGGGAGCCCGAATGCACGCCGAGGCGCTCCCCCGGTGGAGTGAGCAGGCGGGGCGGTTTCGGGACGCGGTGTCCGAGCTTTCCGGACTCGACGGACGTGTCTGACGACGTCTTCGACGCGGGCTGGCTCGCGCTCCGTGAGGCAGCGGATCACCGGTCGCGGGTGCATGCGTTCGCGAACCGGCTGACGGACGCCGCGGGTCAGGCGGGATGGACGCGCGTGCTCGACCTCGGCTCCGGGACAGGCTCCAACCTCCGCTACCTGGCACCCCGATGGCCCTGGGTGAGGACGTGGAGTCTTCTCGATCACGACGCCGGGCTCCTCGCTACGGCGCAGGCCGCGTCGGTTCCGGATCCGGTCCGGCTCGTGGGAGACCTCGCCTCGGAGGGCCTGGCTGCCATCTCCGAAGCTGACGTCGTGACCGCCTCGGCGCTGCTGGATCTCGTATCGGAGACGTGGCTTTCCGCCGCGGTCCGGGCGTGCGCTTCGCAGGGCGCCGCCGCGCTCTTCGTCCTGAGCTATGACGGGTCGATCGCGTGGCGGGATCCCGACGAGGACGACGGGCTCGTGCGGGACGCCCTGAATGCGCACCAGCAGAGGGAGAAGGGGCTGGGGCAGGCACTCGGGCCGGATGCGGCGCCTCGTGCGGAGCAGTTCTTCCGGGCGGCCGGATACTCGACCTCGCTGGACCCGAGCCCCTGGAGGCTCAGTGGCCCGGGCGATCGAGCGTTGACGCTGTCGCTCATGCGCGGCTGGATCGACGCGGCCATCGAGCTTCAGCCGGAGAAGACGGAGCGACTGAGGGCGTGGGAGGCGAGACGTACGGAGTCGGTGCAGGCCGATCGGTACGAGGTCGTCGTGGGGCATCACGACCTGTTGGCGCTTCCACCGGGTACCGAGGCCTGAGGTCGTGACGCGTCGCAGGCTCTTCCTCGTCGCGAGGGGGGTCACGAGCATCGGGCTCCTCGTCGTCCTGGCATCCGTGCTCGAACCGCGGGAAGTGCTGGGACGTCTGGCCCGCATGGATCCCGCATGGGTCGTGCTGGCTCTCCTGCTCTCGATCGCTCAAGTCGTCGGCTCGGCGTGGCGCTGGCGCTTCACCGCGGCCCGGCTAGGTCTCGAGTTGACGATGTCACGGGCGGTCTCCGAGTACTATCTGGCAACCTTTCTCAACCAGGTCCTTCCGGGTGGCGTCGCAGGTGACGTCTCACGGGCGTGGCGTCATGCGCGGGAATCGGAGGCGCGGGCCTCGGTGCAGTCGGTCGTCTTCGAGCGTCTCTCCGGTCTGATCGTCATGAGCGCGGTTGCAGCAGGCTCGGCGCTTCTCCTTCTGGAGGATGTATCCACCGGGGCGCGGGTCGCTCTCCTCGCCCTCGTGCTGGCGCTGATCGTCTGGGGGGTCGTCGCGGCTCAGCGTGCGCGGGCGGTGCCGGGCTCATCCCGGGTCGTGCAGGACCTCAGACGGGCACTCCTGGAAGGGACGGCACTACCGGTTCAGCTGACCACCTCCGCGGCCGTCGTATCGACGTACATCGCCGTCTTCGTCATGGCTGGTCAGGCGATTCACCTCGATACATCCCCGGTTCTGCTCGCGATGCTGGCAGGGCCGCTCCTCATGTCGATGCTCGTGCCGATCACGATTGCGGGATGGGGTTTGCGGGAGGTCGCCGCTGCCGCACTGTGGAGCGCCGCGGGACTCACGGCAGCCGATGGGGTGGCCGTGTCCGTGTCCTACGGGTTGCTCGTCCTCGTCTCGAGTCTGCCCGGCGCGGGTGTTCTCGGGCTCACGCTCCTTCGGAGCGAAGATCCAGATCGAACAGCACATCCGAACCCAGTCGGAAGTGCCGGACCGGGGGACGACGTGCTTCATCCAGAGTCTGAATCTCGGGGAGCGTGATTCCCGGGCGTCCCGATCCGATGACGAGGGGCGCCACGGAGACGTGCAACCGATCGAGTAGCCCGGCCGCGAAGAAGCGCGAGACCGTGACGCCACCGCCCTCGATCAGGATCCGGTGGAGGCCGCGGGCGCGGAGCTCGGTCAGGACGTCGGTCGGGTCGAATGTTCCGGAGGCGACGGGAAGGCGGACGATCTCGACCTCGCTCGATGCGTCCCCCTCTCCGGCGACCGCATCGGTGTCCATGGGACGTGCAGAGGGACCGGGTTCGGTCGCGCCCTTCATCCATAGCGTCGGTGCCGCCCCATCCGTGAACATCGAGCGCTGCGGGCTCAGATCGCCGCGTGGGTCGAGCGCCACGCGCACCGGGTTGGCACCTTCGACCTTTCGAACCGTCAGACGCGGGTCGTCAGCTGCGACCGTGCCGGCGCCGACGACGACGGCATCCGCCAGCGCCCGGAGTCGGTGCAGGCGCTCGATATCCTCGGGTCCATTGATGTAGTGCGAGTGTCCGGAGGTCGTCGCAATCCGACCGTCCAGGCTCTGGCCCAGCTGACCGACCACGAAGCCGCCCAGGCGCTCGAGCGGGGCGAAGAGCTCATCGAGTTCGGTTCCCATCACCCCAGGGTGTCGGAGGCCCCGAGCCGCTCGACGGGGAAGGCGTGCGCGTCTCGTACGATGTCGGCCAGGATACCGGCGTAATGCTCTACGAGTCGATGACCGAGGGCCGCCGTGGCCAGTGTCGCATCTCCGGTGACTCCACTCGGGTTGAGATCACGGGCGAGCCACGCGAACGGAGCCACGCCTTCCGGGCGCACCCACGTCAGTCGGTCTTCGAGTTCCTCGCCAAACGATTCGAACCGGCTGATCTCGGCATGGCGAACCAGCTCCGGCCGGAGGTGCAGCATCATCGCCGTCTCGATCGCTCCGCCGTGCAGCCCATGCACCCACTCGGTCTCCGGCAGTTCGACCCCGGCAGGGCGTGGAAACCGGAAGTAGTTCGCCTTGACGACGAGCATGTCGTACTCGAAGCGGATCTGGAGCGAGGCGGAGTCGAGCACCGCCTTGTTGCCACCGTGGCTGTTGCTCAGCACGAGACGACGGATGCCTGACTGGTGAAGGCTGCCGGCCACCTCGACGAGGGTGTCGCCGAGAGAGTCCGGCGTGAGCGTCAGCGTGCCGGGAAAGGAGAGATGCTCGGGACTGGCCCCGAGGGTCTGCACGGGCAGCACGACATGAGGAACGTCATCGAGTCCTGCGACCGCAGCGTGCACGAGGCCTTCGCCGATCTCCACGTCCGTGGAGAGTGGAAGATGAGGACCATGCTGCTCGATCGCCGCCACCGGAAGGATCGCGACGGGGTCGCTCGCGGAGAGCTCGGCCACCTGTGGGCTCGTCATCTCGTGCCACTTCATCGGCGGGGCTCCTCGACTCTGGGGGCTCGTCGCGCATAGAGGTCTCCCGACGAGACGCTACCCGCGTCACCGCCGAGCCAGGCGAGGATCTGATCCGCCGTGCGCCACTCGGACCAGAGAAAATCCCGACGCTCACCCGGAATCGCATTGTACTCGTAACGGTCCAGGGTTTCGAGTCGTGTGACGCACGCTTCGGCTACATCCAGCGTTCCGGAGACGAATTCGATGGAGAGCGCCTGGAGGGGACGGGAGAGGCCCGCGAGGACGTCAGCCTCGAAGCCCTCGACATCGATCTTGCAGAATCGAGGTTCACCAAATTTCGAGATGAGGGCGTCCATGGTCGTCACCTCGACCTCCGTAGACCGATTCCACCGGACGGCGTTGAAGGTCGGATTCTCCTGCACGACCGCCTCCCGCCACCCGTCTGCGAGGGTCGACAGCGTCGGGTGTGCGTCGCTGACCGCGAGGTCCGCCACGCCCGCTTCAGGACCCACCGCGGCGGGAACGACCGTCACACCCGCACGACGACCTACGAGGCGTCGCAGCCAGGGCAGAAGGGTCGGTTGAGGTTCGAGGGCGATCACGCGCGCGCCGAGCCCGACGAAGGCGGCTGTCCGATCACCCAGATGGGCACCGACGTCGAACACGAGATCTCCGGGAGCGACGAAGGGCGCGTACAGCGTACGAAGACCCCTCTGACGGCCGGGACGCCAATACACGACGAGAGAGCGCAGTACTCCCAGCCAGCGTCGCATCAGGGCTGGCCCTCGGTCGCGGATCCGCTGTAGGCGTTCACGAACCAGTCACGGAAGGTATCCATCCTGCGGCCGTCCCCTTCCATTTCGGGGGGAAGAACACCCGGAAGAAAGTCCCAGCGAAGGAAGGGCTCGAGCACGTCGGGGTCCCGGGCGATGACGTGGACCGGAACGGATCGGGTCGCGTCGTCGCCGGTGATCAGAGGTGCGGGTTGATGATCCCCGAGCGCGATGAGTACGGTTTGCTCGTCGACGAATCGCGCCGCGTACGACGCCATGGCATCGATCGCGTATCCGACGGCGAGTGCGTAGTGCTCCCGGACGCGATCACCGTCGCGCCAGAGTTCCTCGGGGGTCTCACCGGCATCCGAGAAGGGGGCGAAGACCTCTCCGTTGCCGATCGACTCCCAATCGTCGAGCACGGGCAGAATGGGCGTCCAGGGCGCGTGGCTGCTGATCAGTCCGACTTCCGCGAAGAGCGGCCGGTCATCCGTGTGGCGGATCGTGTACTCCAGGTAGGACCACGTGAACTGGTCCGGCATCGTGACCCAGTTCAGCGGCGGTCCTGCGTACCCGATGTCCTGCCACGCATAGATCCTGTCGTATCCGAAGCGCTCCCCCTCGGGCCATGCCATGGTGATTGCGGGCATCAGGGCCGTCGTTCGATAGCCTGCGGCCTCGAAGTCATCGACGAGGGTCTGCCGGTCGCTCGCGAGGAGCAGATCGTACCTCAGCTGGTTCTCGAGCCAGAGGCCGCTCAGAACCGATCCGTGCCCCAGCCACGACATGCCCCCCTGGCTGGGAGCGACGAGTTTCCCTGTCACGACGTGGAGCCCTGCGGATTCGAACGACTCGAGCATGGAGGCCAGTCGGGGCTGGATCGTCGGGGCGTAGCGATCATCGTCCAATGCGGACATGCCGTACGACTCGACGAACGCGAGGATCACGTCACGGCCCTCCAGCCCATCCAGGAGACCCGGCATGCTCGTGTACCGGTCGGGAGCCGCTGCCATCTCCGCACCGAAGCGGTCGTTTTCCTGCATCATGCTCCGAACGTGACGCACTTGCTCACGCGCCAGCTGGACTGCGGGAAGGCCGAGTGCCACACCGTTCGGATGAATCCAGCGAGTCGGCACGGCCACCAATGCGATCGCGAGTGCAGCCGCGCCGGCAATCCACTGACGGCGCTGTCCGGGTTCCGGGTGCAGTGTCGACAGGAGGAAGCCGAGGAGTGCACCGACGGTCAGGAGGGCGATGAGTCCGCCTGCGAGGACCATGGTGCCCACGAATTCGCCGAGGGTCCCACGCAGCAGATTCGCGATGGCGCTCACGAGCTGGATGTCGAGATACAGATTGAGTGGGCGGGCGAGACTCATGCGAGCGGTCGTGTCGCCCAGCTGCAGGACGGAAACGAAGACCACCACGAGGCCGCATACCCAGGCGGCGAGGCGCGTCCACGAGGACGTGGGGAGCAGGAGGAATGCAGCCGTGAGGACGGCCGCCTCGAGCGCGAGCACGTGCGGCCCGATCCCCCGGTTGAGTATCCAGATCGGAATCAGAAGGAAAGAATTGGCCAGTACGAGGGTAGCCACAGCCCTCACACTTCTCGGTGGCCGATTCCAGATCCTTCGTTTCATGATTCTCGTTCTTCGCTCTCGTTTGTTTCCGACCCTCCTCCTCGCGGGGATGGCCGGTGCGTGCGCGGGCGAGGAATCACCTCGTCCGGACACGAGCAGGGCGGACTCCGAATCTGTCGGCACCGAAGCCGCGGGTCGCACGGAGCCCATTGTGACCATGCCGGCGTGGGTTGCAGAGGCCGGAGGGCCGACACTGTTCGAACACGTTACCGAATACGCGCGACTTCGTGCCCGACAAGTGTACCGCGCACCGCGGTCGATTGTGTCTTCGGACGTGTCCGGACTGACGTATGCCCAGTACCGGGGCGTCAGGTTCCGATCCGACAGGACGGTATGGCGGGATGAGGGAGCCTTTCAGCTTCAGCTGTTCCATCCCGGGGGTGGAAACGATACGCCCGTCCAGATTCACCTCGTCGAAAACGGGCGAGCCGCCCTTCTCCCGTTCGACGCTGATCTTTTTTCCTACGGCGACGAAGTGGAGGGCATCGATATGGGGGTGCCCCCGGAAGCCGGGTACGCCGGTGTGAAGGTGCTTTTTCCGCTGAACGAAGTGGGCCGGATGGACGAAGTCGTTTCCTTTCTGGGGGCATCCTACTTCCGCCTGCTGGGTCCGGGTCATGTCTACGGCCTCTCGAGCCGAGGACTCGCCGTGGACGTCGCGCGACCCGAGGGAGAGGAGTTTCCTGACTTCGTCGAGTTCTGGCTCGTTCGTCCTGACGCTCGGACTCGATCGCTTTCGATCGT
>CALHIO010000173.1 GCA_938030915.1 uncultured Gemmatimonadota bacterium | reverse complement strand
GGACACGTGGGGGCCGATCATCGTCCCCGACGAGCACTACTTCATGCTCGGTGACAACCGCGAAAAGAGCTTCGATTCGCGCTACTGGGGCCTGCTCGAGGCGTGGCGTCTCGAGGGCCGGGCGGTGTTCACGTACTACTCGTACAACAAGGACTCTTTCCGGCCCTTCCCGGCGATTCGCGAGGTGCGCTGGCGTCGGATCGGGCGCGGAATCTACTGAGGCGACGGACCCGCACGAGCGGCGAACCGGAACAGCGACGGCCGGGCGCTCGACCCTCCTGGACGATCGATCGGACGCGCGGATCGGTCGACCTCGGCGTCGTGGGTCGTGATCAGACCTTTGCGCGCGCCCGCTTCCGGTCGATCTGGACCAGCGTGTGGCCGCGCAGCTGCCCGCACGCGGCGTCGATGTCCCGACCGCGGGTTTCACGCACCGCCACGGACACGCCTCTCGCGGCCAACCCTCGCTCGAAGTCACGAATGCGCTCGGGACTCGACGGGCCCCAGGACTGGTACGGGATCGGATTGAAGGGGATGAGGTTCACGAAGGCGTGAACGCGAAGAGCCAGATCACCCAGCGGTCCGATGAGCTGGGGCGCGTCGTTCACCCCGGCGATCATCGTGTATTCGAACGTAATCCGCTTTCCGCCGCCATCGTCGAAGCGCTCCAGGGCGGCGAGCACCTCGGGCAACGGGTGGCGGCGCTCGAGCGGAATCAGTTCTCGACGCAGCTCACTGGATGGCGCGTGAAGCGAGAGAGCAAGTCGGAACTGCTCGGGTCGTTCCGCGAGCTCGACGATGCCCGGCACGACACCGACGGTCGAGACCGTGATGCGCCGGGCACCGACGCCGTAGCCCTGGTTCAGAATCGTGAGGGAAGGGTGGATCGCGTTCCGATTCGCGAGGGGTTCACCCATCCCCATGTACACGATGTTGGAGATCGGCCCGCTGTCGTTCTCGTCGGCCCAGCGCCGGGAGGCGCGGTATTGGCCCGCGATTTCGCCGGGCGTCAGGTGACGGTCGAAGCCGCCCCATCCGGTGGCACAGAAGGTGCACCCCATTGCACACCCCGCCTGAGACGAGATGCACAGCGTCAATCGACGTTCGGTCGGAATCAGGACCGACTCCACCAACTCTCCGTCCGCCAGCCGCCACAGATGCTTCACCGTCCCGTCCTTGCTCCGCTGCACCGTGTCCGGCACGGGCTCGTCGATGCGGAACGCCTCGGAGAGGGCCTCACGCTCCGCGGCAGGGAGATCCGTCATCTCGTCGACCGAGGAGGCCAGACGTTCGTAGATCCACTTCTCGACCTGTCCGGCGCGGTACGACGGCTGCCCCCGGGACGAAAAATGCTCTTCGAGCGACGCGCGGAGCTCGACGGGCGTCAGAGAGAGCAGGTCGGGGCGGGCATCTGCGGCCATGTTGACTCGTTGAATCGATGTTCCAGGACACGTAACTTAGCCGCCGATCGAGGGGCTCAGGTACCGGTCACGACCGGCCTGGGCCCATTCTGCGACCGGTGACGGTTCGCCCGGAGCACCCGACGGGAGTTCAGACCTTGGCGGACCGACTTCGTGCCTGGGGCCCTGCGGTGGGGTGGGCCGCCGTGCTCTTCGTGCTCAGCGCCCTTCCACAATTGGGCAGAGCGCCGACCTTTCCCTTTAGCGACAAGGTCGCACACCTGGTCCTGTACGCGGTCCTGGGCGCTGCCCTCGCTTGGGGATGGTCACGCTCGCCCCGTGGCGTGCCTCATCTTCTTCTGATGGTCGTCGGGGCGCTGTACGGACTGTCGGACGAGTGGCATCAGATGTACGTGCCGGGCCGGGTCCCGGATGTTGCCGACTGGGTGGCCGACGTCGTCGGTCTGGTGGTCGGGTATGGAGCGACGTTGCAGGTGGTCGAACGAGTGAATGGGAACGTCGAAGGCGAGGAAGCGACGTGATGTCTGAGGTTCAGATCGAACAGACGGGTTTGCGCAGCCGAATGGTTGGCGGGCTTCGCCCCGAGCATGAGGGTGAGATGCTCGTGCTGGCGGGCTGGGTTCATCGCCGCCGGGATCTCGGAGGCCTCCTCTTCGTGGACCTGCGAGATCGGAGTGGCCTGGTCCAGGTCTCGTTCGGGCCCGATTGGACCGACGGGGCGTCGATGGATCGCGCCCACGGGATCGGGCACGAGGACGTCATCCGTGTCGAGGGGGTGGTCGCGGCGCGTCCTGACGGGGCCCGCAACGACGACATGGCCACGGGTGGGGTCGAGCTTCGCGTCAAGACGCTGGAGATCCTCTCGAATGCGCGGACGCCCGAGATCCCGGTGTACCAGGCCCCCGAGGACGAGCTACCGTCGGAGGAGCTCAGGCTGCAGCACCGGGTGCTCGACCTGCGTCGGGCCGAACTTCAGGAGAAGCTCATCCTGCGCCACAAGCTCGTGCTTGCGGCTCGGAACTATCTGGACCGCAACGGCTTCGTCGAGGTGGAGACCCCGATTCTGACGAAGGCGACGCCGGAGGGGGCCCGCGACTATCTGGTGCCCAGCCGCGTGCACAAGGGAGAGTTCTACGCGCTGCCTCAGAGTCCACAGATCTACAAGCAGGTCTTGATGGTGGCCGGCTTCGACCGGTACTTCCAGATCGCGCGGTGCTTCCGCGATGAAGACCTGCGCGCCGACCGCCAACCGGAGTTCACGCAGATCGACGTCGAAGCCTCCTTCGTCGAAGTCGACGACGTTCTGGGGTGGATGGAGGGCCTGATCGCAGCGCTTGCCGAGGTCTCGGCGGTCGATGCCCCGATCCCCTTCCCACGCCTCTCGTGGAAGGAGTCGATGGAGCGGTTTGGATCGGACCGTCCCGACCTCCGGTACGAACTCGAGATCGAGGACTGGACTAAGGCGACCGCCGACCTCGACTTCGGGGTCATCCGCAGCCAGGTCGAGGCGGGAGGCCGTGTCCGCGGGTTCCGGCTCGAGGGAGGTGGACGCCTGTCCCGACGTGAGATCGACGGGATCGAGAAGGCGGCCAAGGCGGCGGGGGCTCCGGGGCTTCTCTGGGGCAAACGCAGCGAGGAGGGGGCATCCGGCCCGCTCGGAAAGTTCATGAGCGACGAGCAGGCCGATCGCATCGGTCTGCACGTCGGGGACCTCGTCCTGGTATCCGCCGGCAAGGACTCCCTCACCTCTCCGACGCTGTCTGCGGTGCGGGACGCAGTGATCGATGCGCTCGAGCTGCCGAGGGTTCGTGAGCACGCATGGCTCTGGGTCACAGACTTTCCTGTCTTCGACGAGGAGGACGGGGTTCTGGCCGCGAGCCATCATCCGTTCGTGATGCCCCACCCCGACGATATCGCCGACCTCGAGGTCGACCCGGCGTCCGTGCGGGGTACGGCCTACGACATGGTGTACAACGGGACGGAATTCGGCTCTGGAAGCATCCGCATCCACGAACCCGAGCTTCAACGGCGGATCCTCCGTGTGCTCGGTCTCGGGGAAGAGGAGATCGAGACGAAGTTTGGCTTCCTTCTCGACGCGCTTTCGGCCGGTGCCCCGCCGCATGGTGGCATCGCGCTGGGTATGGACCGTATCGTTCAGCGCTTTACGGATTCTCCCAGCCTGAGGGACACCGTCGCGTTCCCGAAGACGACGGCGGCTCGAGCGCTCTTCGAGGGCGCGCCGACGCCGCCGGGTGAATCCGCACTCGACGAGCTCGGATTACAACTGAAGGCACCGGACCCGCAGGAGCGGGGCGAACCGGAAGCGTAGGCCGCTTCCAGGAGTGCGCGTGGCGGACACCGAGACGATGGTAGAACATCGGCTGGACACCGAGGGGGCCGACCCCCTGATGCTGGCCGGTGTGAATGATCGGAACATGCACGAGTTGGGGCGACTCTTCTCGGTTCGGGTCGTCATGAGGGGAAATCAGCTCGTCCTCAAGGGACCGCTCGAGTGCGTGGAGCGCGCCGTGCCGGTGGTGCAACACATGATCGAGCTTGCACGTCTGCGGGCGCCGTTCGATACCCCCGACATTGCGCGCTTTGCAGACGGCGTGGATGCCATGGGCGCCGACGGGATCGTGCACCCGGATGACGAGGTGCGTATTGCGCTTCCTGGCTCCCGACGGGTCATCGTCCCCAAGTCCGACGGTCAGCGCACGTACATCCGCGCCATTCAGAGCAATGACGTCGTCATCGGCATCGGCCCGGCAGGAACGGGCAAGACGTACCTGGCCGTGGCTGCGGCGGTTGACTCATTGTACAAGAAGCGGGTCAAACGCATCATCCTCGCGCGGCCCGCAGTGGAGGCGGGTGAGAACCTTGGCTTCCTGCCGGGTGACCTCCAGGAAAAGGTGGATCCATATCTCCGCCCGCTCTACGACGCGCTCGAGGACATGATGCCCCATGAACGCGTGAGCCGGGCGCTCGAGGATTCGACGATCGAGATCGCGCCGCTCGCCTACATGCGTGGTCGGACACTCTCCGACGCCTTCGTGATCCTGGACGAGGCCCAGAACGCGACGCGAGCTCAGATGAAGATGTTCCTGACCCGTCTGGGGCTGAATTCGCGTGTGGTCATCACCGGCGACAAGACGCAGATCGACCTGCCGAACAAGGCGGACTCCGGTCTCCTGGAGGTGGAGGAGATTCTGGGCGCCATCGACGGGATCGAGGTTGTGTACCTCGATGGCAAGGACGTCATTCGTCACCGTCTCGTAAAGGACATCATCAAAGCCTACGAGCGGGGCGGGGACGGTACGGGCGAGTGAACCGGCGAGCCGACGAGCGGCCCGCGCGGTCCGTTCTGCAGAACCTCTCGGGTGACCCCGGTGCCTCGACGGCCGAGCGGCTTCGCCATCACGGAGCCCGGGCCGCGTTACTCATCGGACTGAGCGTGTTCGTCACGGTCCTCTTCCCGCCGGAAGAGGGCATGAACGTGACCCCGTACGACGTGGGGATCGTGGCCCCCGAGGACGTGATCGCCCAGATCGGGTTCTCGGTACCCAAGACCGCTACCGAGCTCGAGCGGGATCGTCGTGAAGCGGCGGAGGCCGTACCGCGCACCTTTGATGAGCGCCCGTCGGTTGGCGACTCCGTCGCGGCCAGCCTCGGCACCTTCTTCGACGAGATCGATGAGGCGGTCGAGGCGGGAGACACGCTGCGTGTCGGCAGGATTCTCCAATCGGACCGGATCAACGCGTCGCCCTCGCAGATGGCGTACGTACTCGACGGTGATCAGCGGAACGCGCTGCGAACCGCCAGCCGGACCGCCGCGCTCGAAATCATCCCTCGAGGCATGGCGGATCCCGCAGAGGCGACGGCGGTCACGACGGACGTGATCTACGTCCGGACCCTCAGCGGGGGCGATGTCGTCGAGCGGACGCGGCC
>CALHIO010000172.1 GCA_938030915.1 uncultured Gemmatimonadota bacterium | reverse complement strand
CGGCGACCCGGGCCCACGTCTGCGCGAAGAAACCCTGCTCGAACGATACGACTCGATCGCCCGCCGACAGGGTGTTTACGATCGCCGCCTCCCACGCTCCGCTGCCGGAGGCCGGGTGAATGAAGACGTCGTGCTCGGTCTTGAAGAGCCGGCGCGTCCCCTCGAGGAGACGCAGGGTCAGCTCCGCGAACTCCGGACCCCGGTGGTCGATGGTCGGCTTCGACATGGCCCGCAGGACACGTTCGGGCGTGTTCGTCGGGCCGGGAAGCTGGAGGAAATGGCGTCCGCTGTGGTACGTCACCGTGCACTCGCTCGGATGCGACAGGGGACGGCGAGGCGTAGGTTGGCGCCGTCCAGGAACGGGCCAAGATAGGGTCCGCCCCCCGATCAGACGACCAGATGGCCGCGACCCGAATCGCCCCCGGTGATCCAGAGCTCGAACGGGCTCTGACACGAGCCGTGGAGGGCGAGGTTCGCTTCGACGCCCTCACGCGCGGTCTCTACGCCACCGACGCGTCGCACTACCAGATCGAGCCGCTCGGAGTCGTCTTTCCGCGGCACGCCGCCGACGTCCAGGCCGTGCTGGAGATCGCGCGCGACCGGGGTGTGCCTGTCCTTCCGAGAGGTGGGGGTACGTCGCAGTGCGGACAGACGATCGGACGGGCGATCATACTCGATACGCACCGCCATCTGAACGACATCGGCGATGTGGAGGCCGTGGCGCCGGGAGAATCGACCGGCGCCGGCTCGCAGGCCGAGTTTGCGGGACGGATCGACGTCGGACCGGGTGTTGTCCTCGACCACCTCAACGCGCACCTGACGTCGGACGGTCTCTGGTTTCCGGTGGACCCCTCGACAGGAAGCCGCGCGACGCTGGGCGGAATGGCGGGCAACAACAGCGCGGGCTCCCGATCCATTCGGTACGGCATGATGGTCGACAACGTGATCGACCTCGAGGTCGTACTCGCCGACGGTCGCCGGCTCTGGCTCGGAGAGGCCGTACGTGCGGGTGGCGCGGACATGATCGAGCAGGAGCGCATCCGGATCCTCGATCTCCACGCGAGGAACGCCGAGGAGATCCGGCGGCGACAGCCCCGCACGATGCGAAACGTCGCGGGCTACAATCTGGACCGGATCGGCCCGGGAGCCGAGGCACTGGCTCGACTTCTGGTCGGATCGGAGGGCACGCTGGCGTTCTTCTCGCGCCTCAGGCTCGGGCTGGCCGAGCTTCCGCGTCGGCGCGTACTCGGCGTGTGTCACTTTCCCGACCTCGTGCGAGCGCTCGACTCCGTGCAGCACCTCGTCACACTCGGACCGTCGGCGGTCGAGCTGGTGGACTCGAACGTCCTCAGGCTCGCCGGTGAACGAGCGGACCACCGAGCGGCGATGTCGAGCTTCGTGCGGGGCACGCCCGGAGCGCTCCTCCTCGTCGAGTTCACGTCCGCCGATCCGGGCGCCGATCCCGCCCGCGACCTCGCTCGCCTCGACGAGCTGATGGGAGACCTCGGATATCCGGACTCCGTGGTGCAGGCGATCTCGCCGACCGAGCAGGCCGCCGTGTGGAGCGTCCGGAAGGCGGGACTGAACATCGTCATGTCGATGGCGGGCCCGCGTAAGCCGATCTCGTTCATCGAGGACTGTGTCGTCCCCCTGGAGCACCTCGCCGAGTACGCCACTGCGGTCGACGAGATCTTCCAACGGCACGGCACGGACGGCACGTGGTACGCGCACGCATCCGTCGGCTGCCTCCACGTCCGACCCGCCCTCAACCTGCGTGACCCGGACGACATCGCCGCGTTGCGACGGATCGCCGAGGAGACTCACGACGTCGTCCGCCGCTTCGCCGGCACGCACTCGGGCGAGCATGGAGACGGCATCCTCCGATCGGAGTTCCTCACCTCGATGGTGGGCGAGCAGCTGGTCGGCGTCTTTCGGGACATCAAGAAGACCTTCGACCCGCTCGGGATCCTCAACCCCGGCAAGATCGTCGATCCGCCTGCCATGGACGATCGATCCCTCTTTCGATTCCACCCCGACTACGATGAGAGCCGGGCCGCGGCGGCATTGCCCGTGGTGCTCGACTGGGCCGAGACGGGGGGGCTGCTGGGAGCGACCGAGCGGTGCAACAACAACGGAGCGTGCCGGAAGACCGACCCGGGCGTGATGTGTCCGTCGTTTCGCGCGACCCGCGAGGAACGTCACTCGACGCGCGGCCGCGCGAACGCACTCCGGCTCGCGCTGACCGGCCAGCTGGGCGAGGACGGTCTGGACTCGCCGGACATGGTCGAGGCGATGTCGCTCTGCATTTCATGCAAGGGATGTGCTCGGGAGTGTCCGGCCGGCGTCGACATGGCTCGGATGAAGATCGAGTGGCAGCACCGGAGGAACCGTCTCGAGGGCGTCCCGCTCAGAGAGCGAATTCTGAGTGCACTGCCACGGATGGCGCCGAAGGTCGCCCCCCTCTCGCCGCTGCTGAACGCGGCAGCGCGCCTTCCGGGGCGAGGCCTCCTCGGTCTGGCCTCGGAACGCGCGCTCCCCCGCTGGGCCGCAAAGCCTTGGCGGGATCGGGACGTGGATGCGGCCCGCGACCCGCTCGGGGCGGAAGGCACGAGTTCACCGAGCGAGCGTGATGTCCGAACGAACGCGAACGCACCGACCGTAGCCCTCTTCGTGGACACGTTCTCCCGCTGGTTCGAGCCGGAGATTCCCAGAGCCGCAACGCGGCTCCTCGCAGCCTCGGGAGCGCACGTCGTCGCGCTTCGTGCCGGAGAGGGCGAACGCCCGCTGTGCTGCGGCCGGACCTACCTGAGCGCAGGGATGGTCGAAGAGGCGATCCAGGAAGCCGAACGAATGGTGTCTGCAGCGACCGCGCTGGCCAGCCGGGACATTCCGATCGTCGGGCTCGAACCGTCGTGCCTCTACACGCTTCGGGACGAGATCCCCGCCCTCCTCCCCGGACCCGCCGCCGACGCCCTGGCAGAGCGTGCGACGATGCTGGAAGAGTACCTGGATGCGGCGTGGCAGGAGGGCCGAACGCTCCCGTTCGAGTCGAGCGAGGGACGAGTTGGAGATCCACCCGCCGAGCGAACGCACGTCCTTCGCCATGGCCACTGTCACCAGAAAGCCTTCGCGGGAGTCTCTGCGGTGGATCGCATGCTGGCCCGCCTGCCGGACGTCACCGTTGAGCCGATCGAATCCGGTTGCTGTGGAATGGCCGGAGCATTCGGGTACCACGCCGAGCATTACGAAACGTCGATGGCGATCGGCGAACTGGACCTCCTCCCCGTGATCCGTGCGGCGGCGGCCGACGCATGTGTCGTCGCGGACGGTACGAGCTGCCGTGCACAGATCGCGGACGGAACGGGTCGACAGGCGGTGCACGCCGCGGTGATTCTGGCGAACGCCCTTCGGACGTAGTCGCCCGACCGGTCAGAGCTCGAAGCTCTCCCCTCGCTCCGGCCCATACGCCGTGGGGTACCCCCCCGCCTTCAACGCGTCGTACAGCGCCAGCTGCCGATCCGGGTCGCCGTGCACCAGGAAGATCTTCTGGAGTCGACCAGGGTCGAGATGACTCACGAACTCGACGAGTTCGGGCTCGTCGGCGTGCGCGGAGTAGGCGTTCATCACCTCCACCTCGGCCCGCAGACGGTGCGGCTCGCCGAAGATCTTCACCTCCCGCCGTCGTTCCACGATACGACGACCGAGCGTATGCGGCGCGCAGAAGCCGACGATCATCACGGTGTTCTTCGGATCCTCGATGTTGTTGCGCAGATGATGCAGGATCCGACCGGCCTCACACATCCCCGACGCCGAGATGATCACCATCGGAAGTCGTGAGGCGTTGAGTTGCTTGGACTCCTGCACGTTACGTACGTAGCTCAGTCGAGCGAAGCCGAACGGGTCCGAATCGGTCTCCATGTACTCAATGAGATCCGCGTCGTAGCACTCCGGGTGCCGTCGAAAGACGTCTGTGACGTTCACGGCGAGCGGCGAATCGACGTACACGGGAATCGGCGGAAGTCGGCCCTCGTTCGTGAGCTCGTCGAGGCGATGTACGATCTCTTGAGTGCGGCCTACCGCGAACGCGGGGATGATGACCTTCCCACCGCGTCGTGCAGTCTCCCCGACGACATTCGCCAGGCGCTCCTTCGCCTGATCCGCTGGCTCGTGCGTCCGCCCGCCGTACGTCGACTCACAAATCAGGTAATCGCAATCATCCATCGGCTGGGGGTCACGAAGGATCGGTCGATCCGCCCGTCCGACGTCTCCGGTGAAGCCGATCCGAACGGTCCGATCACCCTCGATGACCTCGAGCAGCATCGTCGCCGAGCCGAGGATGTGGCCCGCGTCCCGGTAGGTGACGGTCAGTCCATCGACCGGATGAAACGGCTCGTCGTACGCCACATCGACGAAGAGTCCCAGCACGCCCTCTACGTCCTCGGCCGAATACAGCGGCGCGACCATATCCCCGCCGCGGCGCCGCTCGCGCTTGTTCACCCACTGCGCATCCTTCGCCTGGATATGCGCGCTGTCCGCGAGCATCGAGGTGCACAGATCACGTGTCGCAGCCGTCGCGAACACCCGGCCGCGGAATCCATCCCGGTAGAGCTTCGGCAGCAGCCCCGAGTGATCGATATGGGCGTGCGACAACAACACGAAATCCACCGTGGTGGCATGCGCGGGGAACTCACTGTTCATCCGACCCGCCTCGGACCGACGACCCTGGAAGAGGCCACAGTCCATGAACAACCGGGTGTCCCCGAACTCGAGCATGTGCAGTGAACCCGTGACGGTCTGAGCCGCACCCCAGAAGGTCAGGCGCATCGGTGTCAGGCCCCGTAGGGGCCGTACAGCATGTTTCCGACCGACTCCACGTCGTCGCTCCGGAAGAACTCCGCGCTCGCCTGGAGCAGTTCGTCCCGTGTGATCGAACCGTCGTCATTCGTGTCGAGAGCGTCGAAGACCGATTCGGCCAGATCCACCGACAGCCCGAACACGCCGAAGAAATCGGCGAACTCGGACCGGCCGATCATGTCGTCCTCGTCCAGATCGAAGACGGTGAACAGGCGATGAGTCAGCCCAGCCACCTCTTCCTGGAAGCGCTCATCGCTCTCGAGCGTGACCTGCCAGTATGCGAGCCATTCATCGAGGTCCACCGCACCATCGCCATCACCATCGGCGCCCGCGATACGCGTCCAGAGCTTCCGGTACGCTCCGCTCAACGCCACCTGACCGTTGCCGTCTTGACCATGGAGCACCCGAACGTTCTCGACGATCCGTTCGAAGTCCGACGCCTCGATCGAGCCATCGTCGTCGATGTCGTAGACCTCGAAGTACCGGGTCAGCTTCTTGGTCTGCAGATCGGTGAGCATGGTGTATGTCGGTGAAAGAGTCAGTCCAGATGCAGGACGACGGCACGCGAGACCTCGGGAAGTCCGAGGAGCGCGTCACGCACGTCTTCGGAAACTTCCTCGTCGACAACGATCGCGGCCAGTGCCTCGCCGCCTCGCGACAGGCGAGCCTGGTGATAACCCGCGATGTTGATCGAGTGATCGCCGAGCAGGGTGCCGACCCGCCCGATTACACCCGGCACATCGTCATTGAGGAGAACGATGAGCGAACCGGCCGGGACGACATCGACATGATACTCGCCGATGCGAACGATCCGGGGGTGCCCCTCCCCGAGCAGCGCACCGGCGAGACGGAGATCGCCGCGCTCGGCCTCGACCACGATCTCCACATACTCACCGTACGAGGAGTGGCTGGAGACACGGGTGCGCGCGACGGAGATGTCGCGCTGCCGTGCCAGGTGTGGCGCGCTGACGAAGTTGACCTGATCGGCCCCGAGGATATTCCGCAGCAGGCCGACCAG
>CALHIO010000171.1 GCA_938030915.1 uncultured Gemmatimonadota bacterium | reverse complement strand
CCGTCATCGTTCCGGGTGGTTCCAAGGGAGGCTTTGTCACACGCATCACGCCGACGGACTCGGAGGCGCGTTGGGAGGAGGGCCGGCAGCAGTATCAGACGCTGATCCGTGGCTTGCTGGACATCACCGACAACATCGTCGAGGGTCGGAACGTCGCCCCGGACAGGGTCGTGGCGTTCGACCCGCCGGACCCGTACCTGGTCGTTGCCGCAGACAAGGGGACCGCGACCTTCTCCGACCTCGCGAATTCCGTATCCGCCGAGTACGGCTTCTGGCTCGACGACGCATTCGCGTCGGGTGGATCGAACGGCTATGACCACAAGGCGGTGGGCATCACCGCCCGCGGTGGATGGGAGTGCGTGAAGCGTCACTTCCGCGAGAAGGGCAAGGATATCCAGAGCGAGCCGTTCACAGTCGCCGGGGTCGGCGACATGAGCGGCGATGTGTTCGGAAACGGGATGCTCCTGTCCGAACAGATCAGGCTGATCGCCGCCTTCGATCACCGGCACATCTTCATCGATCCGGATCCCGACCCGGCGTCGACGTATGCGGAGCGCAAGCGGATGTTCGAGCTCGAGCGCTCCAGCTGGGAGGACTACGACCAGAGCCTCCTGAGTGAGGGTGGCATGATCATCCCGCGCGGCGCCAAGGAGGTCGAGCTGAGCGCGCAGGCGCTGAGGGCGCTGGGGATTCGCGAAGATGAGGAGCCACCGATGGATGGGGAGGCGCTGATCCGGGCCGTTCTGAGAGCCCCGGTCGAGCTCCTCTGGAACGGTGGGATCGGGACGTACGTGAAGTCTGCCTCCGAGACGCATGCCGATGCGGGTGATCCGTCGAACGACGCGGTCCGGCTGGATGTGGGAGAGCTCCGCTGTGATGTGATCGGCGAGGGTGGAAATCTCGGACTGACTCAGCGGGCCAGAATCGAGTACTCGGCGCTCGGCGGTCGGATCAACACCGACGCGCTCGACAATTCCGGCGGCGTCGACATGTCGGATCACGAGGTGAACCTCAAGATCCTCCTGACGCCGGCGGTCACGTCGGGCGTCCTCGAGCAGAGCAAGAGAAACGAGCTGCTCGAGGAACTCACCGAGGCCGTGGCCGAGTTGGTGCTGGAGAACAATCGGTCACAGAGCCTCGCGGTCTCCCTGGACGAACGTCGGTCCAAGGAGTCGATCGACGAGTTCCGGGACCTGATGCTCTCGTTGGAGAAAGCGGGCGAACTCGACCGGACCGCCGAGCATCTTCCGTCCACGGATGTATTGATCGAGCGCCGTGAGCGAGGGCAGGGGATGGCGCGTCCGGAACTCTGCGTGCTGCTCGCGTATGCGAAGCTGTCGCTGAAGACGCGCATGCTCTCGAGTGGACTGCCCGACGACGGGGTCACGGAGAGCTACCTCCTGGGATACTTCCCCCCGAAGGCCATCAGCGCGGCGGGGCAGGAGAACCTGGCCGACCACCGCCTGCGCCGCGAAATCATCACGGCCGAGATCACCAACGATCTCGTCGACCTCATGGGGTCGGCCTTCGTGTCGCGGATGATGCGTGACACGGGCGGTGCGGCGGAGGACGTCGTACGCGCATGGCTCGTGGCCTCCCGCCTGGCAGATCACCGGGCGCTCATGAGGCAAATGGCTCAGCAGGCGAGCGCCGTGAACGCCAGGGTGTCGTACCGCTGGCTTCTCGGGCTGGCTCGGGTGCTTGAGCGCACGACTCGGTGGGTGCTCCAGAACGTCGAGCCTGATGAGTCTTCGGCGAACATCGTGGAGCAGAACCTTTCCGGCCTCGCCGCGCTCCGTGAGGCGTTTCAGGACGTGGTTCGTGGCGAGGAACGAACGCTCTTCGAGGCACGGGTACAGGAGATCCAGGAGCTCGGTGCCGATGAGGCGTTCTCGCGTCGGCTCATCACTCTGCGCTTCCTCGACCAGCTCCTGGAGATCCTGGAGATCGCGAGGGAAGTCGAGACCGACCCGATTTCGACGGCGCATGCATTCTATCAGACGTCGGAGTCCTTCGAGATTCCCTGGCTGCGGCGCCGTGGCTTCGCCGCGGCCGGAGATGATCAGTGGGAGATGCGGGCCGCGCAGGTTCTGTCCGACGACCTGTCGCGGGCTCATCGACGCATCTCGACAGCCCTGCTCGCGCAGCACGGGGGTGCCGAGGACGAGGGCACCGATTACGTGTCGTACGTGAAGCCCTCCGACCTGGAGCGCTTCCGCGACATCGTGGAGGAGTTGCGGGCCGAGGAGAGCATCGGACTCGCGGCGGCGTCGGTCGCTGCCCGTGAGTTGAGCTTGCTCGCGGATCGAATGGCCAAGGCGCCGGAACAGGAGGATCGCCGATAGTGCGTCGCCGGGACGGGTTCACCCTCATCGAGCTCACGGTCGTCGTCGCGATCGCTGGCATCGTCGTCGCGTTCGGCGCTCTGACCTTTTCCGGATACTTCCAGCGAAGCGCCGCTCGTCGTGCGGCGCAGGTCTTCGCTCAGGACCTCGTGGTCGCCCGCAGTTACGCCGTTCGCGCCCAGGAGCCGGTCATCCTGCGGGTCTTCGAGGGAACCCTCTGGTATCAGATCGTCACGAGGAACTCGGCCACGGAAGTGGTGCGCCGCCGCTTCACGGGATCGTCCGCGGAGATCGACCTGAGCAGCCTCGCGCTCGACGTCTCCGGGGACACGCTGGTGTTCAACTCCCGAGGGCAGATCGACATGAGTGGGGCCGGAAGTGCGCTGGGGACGGCGGCGTTTTCGGCAGGGGAGATCACGTACGAGGTACAGTTCAACAGCCTCGGGGCCTCGAAGGTCGAAGAGTCGTGAGTGAGCGGTGCCCCCGACCCTCGAGTGCGAGGTCCGGGTTCACACTGATCGAGGTCGTTGGTGCGCTCGTCATCTTCTCCGCCGGTGTCCTCGGAATCATGCGTGTGGGGAGTTCTCTGACGACGCAGCTGCGTTACTCGGGGGCACGCTCGGAGATCGTCGTTCTGGCTAACGAGCAGCTCGATTCCATCGAATCGATGCCGTTCGACTCGATTACGGCGGGCACGGCTCAGGACACCGTGAGCGTGCAGGGATGGGTGTATCAGCGGGTCGTGACCGTGACCGATTTGACCCCGGTTCTCTTCCGTATCGACGTATCCATTCAGCGGTCGGACAGCGTCGGACCCTCGCACGCGCTCACCTCCTACACCTCGGCGGTCTGGTGAGCCCGGGTGCCGCGCGCGTACGCGCTGGATTCACGCTGGTCGAGACGTTGATCGCGCTGGTGTTGTCGATGGTCATTCTCCTCCTCGTGAGTCACACGTTCCTGGTTCAGAACCAGTTTTACGCGACGCAGACGCTACGCGTCGGGGCTCAGGACAACGTGCGAGCCGCGACTGAGCTGATGGCCTCCGAGGTGCGCAACGTCGCGGAAGGCGGCGTGGTGGTCGCCGGTGCGCGAACGCTGACCGTGCGATCGCCGATAGCGATCGGGGTGCTGTGCGACGTCAGCGGCTCGGGGAACATCGGCGAAGTGCTGACGGATGGCGGAGAAGGTGCGCTCGACACGGATGAGGTAGCGGGGCTGGCTCTGCTGTCGGGCGGCGTCTGGAACTTCGTCAACGCCCCGTGGACGTCTGTGGATGGGAGTGACGCGTCCTCGGCCGTGAATTGCTTCAACAACGGAGCCGACACGGTCGGTATGCGCGACGAGTTTCATCGTCTGGCCGGACTCGCGACGATCTTCCCCTCGCCGCTGCCGACCGAGGGAGACGCGGTGATGATCTTCCGTGAGACGACCTTCTCCATCCGGCCCTCGCAACTCGACGCGTCGGCGCTCGGACTCTTTCGCCAGTCCTTTGGAGGAACCGCTGTAGAGTTCGCGACGGGGATCGACACGACGGCCCAGTTCCGATTCAGGACTGCCGGTGCTGGCTTCACCGACACGGTGGCCTCGGGGCTGGCCGACATCGATGCCGTGCAGATCATTGCCCATGCGCGAAGCCGGGCGCCGACCGGTGGTGCCGAGGACATCGTGTTCGGGTGGTCGGTCAATGTGCCTCTGCGGACGATACGATGATGGACCGGCGGATGACGGATTCCCGGGCTGCGGGCTACCGACACGAGGACGGTGGCTTCGTGCTCGCGTTCGTGGTCTTCATGCTGTTCGCGATCTCCGTGGCCGGATTGACCGGGTACATCGTGGTGTCGGCCGAGTCGACGATGGCGAAAGGAAGCAGTGACGGATCAGAAGCACTCACCGTCGCTCGAGCGGGGCTGGAGCGTTTCGTCGCGGAGCAGGTCGGGGCGCTACCCGATACGATGAGCTACGCCGTCGGAAGCGGCGTAGCCGTGGTCACCACATCGAAACTGTTCGAGCGGGACTCGGTCACCCACGTCTATCGCATTCGTTCGGAAGCGACGGTGACGGACATCTTCTCGCCGAATACTCCAGCCCGACGGGCTGTGACCGGCTACGCGACGTACCACCTCCGTCCACTGGCGCATCATGCAGCGGTCATGATCGGGGCCGACGTCATCGACGTCGACAACGGGGGGCGCATCGACGGTCGTAACGCCAATCTCCCCATCGACTGCCCGGGTGGAAACGCGACCAACATCACAGGTGCGATCGCGGCTGTGAGCGTCCTCGCCGATGCTCCCCCCGACGTGAGAGGGCGACCGGCTTCGGAGATCTGGAGTGGCGGGTCGTCCGAGATGCTCGACTCCGTCGGGCTTCGGTGGGACGTGCTCTCCGACCCGGACTTTCCCGTGGAGTTCGAAAACGTGATGCCCGACTTCGGGACGCTTCCGGCCGACTCCTTCCCTCTTATCCGTTACACGGGTTGGATGAGTTCGGGCGTTACGGGGCGAGGAGTGCTGATCGTGAATGGCGTGTTCGACCCGTGGTCGTCGTTCAGTTGGGACGGGATCGTGATCGCGAAACACGTCGATGATGTTCTCCAGGGTGACATCGACGGACTCCTGATCGGGGGGATCGAGGATCCGAACATGTACAGCACGGTCGATTTTCAGGCGAACGCGACGTACTACGCCTGCAACGTCTACGCGGCGAATGAGTCGCTCGCCTACCTGGAGCTCATGCCGAGCACCATCCACGAGGTGTTCTAGGCGCGTACGCGCACATGCCTCGTCCGGACGATTCGGTCCAGACTCTACAGGCCGGCGACAGCGGCTCTCGCGATCGCCATCGCAGTGGCCCGGATGATGCGCAGGCCGCCCGGCCGGGACGGCACCGGACATCCGATGGAGTGACAGCTTGCGCGTATCTCGAAGCGGCCCGCATTGTAGCGCGGCCTCAGATGGGGAGGGTGCATGCAGCCGACCAATACGCGGGATCCGCAGTACTACCACAAGGTCGTGGATTGCCAGTGGGCCTGTCCGGCCCACACGAACGTGCCGGAGTATATCCGGTTGATCGCGGCCGGCCGCTTCACGGAGTCGTACCTTCTCAATCGCAAGTCGAACGTCTTTCCCGGGATTCTGGGGCGCACGTGCGACCGTCCCTGTGAACCGGCATGCCGTCGGATCCGGGTCGAAGACGAGCCCGTGGCGATCTGCAGGCTCAAACGGGTCGCGGCGGACCTTCGCGACGACGTGTCCGGCTTTCTGCCGACCGCTCCGGAGAAGAAGAACGGGAAGAAGGTGGCCCTGATCGGAGCAGGCCCGGCCTCGCTCACTGTCGCGAACGACCTCATGCCTCTGGGCTACGAGGTGACGATCTTCGAGGCGCTCCCGAAGGCGGGAGGGCTCATGCGCACGAACATTCCGTCGTTCCGGCTGCCCGTTCGTGTACTCGAGGAAGAGATCGACTACATCCTCGACATGGGTGTCGACATCCGGTACAACCACCCGATCGAATCGATGAGGGAGCTTCTCGACGGCGGCGAATTCGATGCGGTCTTCGTAGGGACCGGGGCGCCGAAGGGGAAGGAGTTGAACATCCCCGGTCGTGAAGAGGCGGATGCGAACATCCATATCGGAATCGAATGGCTCGAGTCGATCCACTTCGGCCACGTCGACTCCGTGGGTGAGCGCGTGCTGGTCATCGGTGTCGGCAACACCGCCATGGACTGCTGCCGCAGTTCCAAGCGTCTCGGTGGGAAGAGCATCAAGGTGATGGCGCGTAAGTCACGCCCGTACTTCAAGGCTTCCCCCTGGGAGCTCGAGGACGCCGAGGACGAGCTGGTCGACATCGTCGTGAACCATTCACCGGCGAGCTTCGTCGTCGAGGACGGCCGGCTCACCGGGATGATATTCGACGTCGTCGAGTGGCAGGAGAACGAGCAGGGTCGTCTGGTCAGCACCAAGCTCGACGAGACGTTCATCCCGGCCGACGATGTCATTCTCGCCATCGGACAGGACAACGCGTTTCCGTGGATCGAGCGTGACATCGGCATCGAGTTCGGCGAGTGGGATATGCCCGTGGTAGATCGCGGGACGTTCATGACCACGCGTGAGGGCGTCTTCGTTGGTGGGGATGCGGCGTGGGGCCCGGAGAACATCATCTGGGCCGTCGAGCATGGTCATCAGGCCGCTATCTCCATCCACAACTACTGCGAGGGCAAGTCCGTGACGGACCGCCCACCGTACGGCATGAACCTCGTCTCGACGAAGATGGGGATTCACGAGTGGCGCTACTCGAACGACTACGACCCCAATCTGCGTACCGAGATGCGCTACGAGGATCTGGAAAAGCGCGTGGCCGACATGATGGTGGAGGCGGAACTGGGCTTTGATCCGGCCCAGGCGGCGCGAGAGGTCGAGCGCTGTCTCAATTGCGACATTCAGACGGACTTCTCCGCGAAGCTGTGCATCGAGTGCGATGCCTGCGTGGATATCTGCCCCGTCCTGTGCCTCACCATCACGCAGGACGGAGACGAGGGTGACCTCAGAGGTCGTCTGACCGCCCCCGCGGAAAACCGTGACCAGGCGCTCTATGTATCGGATGGCCTGCCCCAGACCGGGCGCATCATGGTCAAGGACGAAGACCTGTGCGTGCATTGCGGCCTGTGCGCCGAGCGCTGCCCGACGGCGGCGTGGGATATGATGCAGTTCAACCTTCTGAACCCGCACGCAGGGACGGAATCGTGGCCGAGCACGGCGATTACGGCGTAAACGACTTCGCCTTCAAGGTCGCAACGGTCAACGGGACCGGATCGGCCAGTGCGAACGGCCTGCTCTTGCAGGCACTGTTCCGGATGGGGATCCCCGTGACGGGCAAGAACGTCTTCCCGTCCAACATTCAGGGCCTCCCCACGTGGTATGAGATCCGGGTCAACAAGGACGGCTACACGGCGCGGAGCCCGGATTTCCAGCTCGTCGTCGCGATGAATCCCCAGAGTTACGCCCGGGACATCGAAGCCGTGGTGTCCGGTGGATGGGTCGTCTACGACAACACGCGTGAGCTCGACGGCGAATTCCGCCGCGAGGATGTGACCTTCATTGGTCTTCCGCTGGCGGAGATGTGCGTGAACGAGTTCGAGGGCTCGCGGACGCGGATCCTCATGAAGAACATCACGTACGTTGGGGCGCTCGTCGCACTTCTCGATATCGACATGGACGTCGTGAAGGAGATGCTGCAGCAGAAGTTCGCCGCCAAGCAGCATCTCATGGACGCCAACTTCAAGGCGATCGAGATGGGGTACTCGTATGCGAAGGAGCACTACGAGTGCCCGCTCCCGATCCGCCTGGAGGCGATGAATGCGACCGCCGACCATGTGATGATCAATGGAAATACGGCTGCGGCGCTGGGTTGCGTATACGCGGGTGCGACCGTGGGTGCGTGGTATCCGATCACCCCGTCCACGTCGCTCATGGACGGCTTCAGTGAATACTGCAAGCGGCTCCGCGTCGATGCGGAGTCAGGCAAGAACAACTACTGCATCATCCAGGCAGAGGACGAGCTGGCCGCTGCTGGCATGGTCATCGGCGCTTCATGGATGGGCGCGCGTGCATTTACCCCGACAAGCGGCCCCGGCATCTCGCTCATGAGCGAGTTCATCGGACTCGCGTACTACGCCGAGATCCCGAGTGTCTTCTTCAACGTGCAGCGTACAGGGCCTTCGACGGGCATGCCCACGAGGACGCAGCAGGGCGATCTGATGCTCTGTACGTACGCGTCGCACGGAGACACCAAACACATCGCGCTCTTTCCGGCCGACCCCAGAGAGTGTTTCGAATTCGCGGTGGCGGCCTTCGATCTCGCCGAGCGATTCCAGACCCCGACCTTCGTCGTGTCCGACCTCGACATCGGCATGAACGACTGGATGATCCCCCGTCTGGAGTGGGACGACAGCTACGTGCCGGATCGCGGAAAGGTGCTCTCGGCCGAGGAACTGGAGGAGGCGGAGTCCTTCTACCGCTACCTCGACGTGGACGGTGACCATATTCCGTACCGGACGCTGCCGGGCGTGCACCCGAAGGGTGCCTACTTCACGCGGGGCTCGGGCCATGACAAGTACGGCCGCTATACGGAAGGGTCCGCCGAGTACATGGAGGTCGTCGATCGCCTGCTCGCCAAGGTCGACTCCGCGGGCGATGCCGTGCCGGCCCCCGAACTCCACCAGGGGGACGAAGCCACGGAATGGGGACTGATTTCCCTCGGGGGCTGTCATTGGGCGGTGCTCGAAGCCCGGGACGATCTCGCCAAACAGGGTGTCGCCATGGACTACCTCAGGGTGCGAGGCTTCCCGTTCAATGACACCGTGGAGCAGTTCCTCGCCGATCACGACCGGGTGGTCGTGATCGAGCAGAACCGTGACGAGCAGCTGCGCAAGCTGATCGCGATCGAAACGGGGTGCCCCAAGGAAAAGCTGCGCTCGATCACCTACTACGGGGGACAGCCGTTGAGCAAAGGTCACGTGCTGGATGGGCTGGCCGAGTGGATTCCCGAGCTTGCGAGTGGAGCAGCGCAGGTGCACGCCCCGCCCGAGCTGGACGAGTCGGGTGGAGACCCCGAGCCCGATCGTGCGGCCGCGGAGGCAACGTCATGAGCTACATCACCAAGCCGGTCGCTCGACATCCCGGGGTGCCGGCCAATGCGATCGGACTGACGCCGCGCGATTACGAAGGTTCGATGTCGACGCTGTGCGCCGGTTGTGGGCACGACTCGGTGACCGCGGCGCTGATTCAGGCGTTCTACGAACTGGCTGTGGAGCCGCACCGGCTCGTGAAGGTTTCCGGGA
>CALHIO010000170.1 GCA_938030915.1 uncultured Gemmatimonadota bacterium | reverse complement strand
AATCGCAACGACCGGCTTTACGCCCTGAGTGGCGAGCCCGGCGGCGAAGGTGACACCGTGCCCCTCGGCGATCCCCACATCGAAGTACCGATCCGGATGGGCCTTCGCGAACATGTCGGTCGAAGTGCCGTCCGGCATCGCGGCCGTGATGGTGACCACCTTCGGATCCGCATCCGCGAGTTCGATGAGACCTTTCCCGAAGACCTTCTGGTACCTCGGGAGCCCTCCGGACTTCTTGGACACCTCGCCGGTCATCTTGTCGAACGTGCCCGGGGCGTGTCCCCACCAGGGATCATCCTCGGCCCGGCTGAAGCCCTTTCCCTTCCGGGTGAGGGCGTGGACCAGCACGGTGCCCTTCATCTTTTTCACCCGCTGGAACGTGTCCACCAGCTTCTCGACGTCGTGACCATCGACCGGGCCCACGTACTTGAAGCCGAGCTCCTCGAAGATCAGGCCGGGCGTGATCAGGTGCTTGAATGACTCCTCCATCCGACCGGCGACCTCCTCCATGACGTCGCCGACCGCGCCGGGCGTCCGGTGGAGTACTTCCTTCACGACCTCGCGGACCTTGTTGTACGCGGGATTCGTGATCATCCCGGTCAGATACTTGTTCATCGCGCCCACGGCAGGGGCGATCGACATGTCGTTGTCGTTCAGAACAACGACGAAGTCCCGCCCCGTGTGCCCGGCGTTGTTGAGTGCCTCGTACGCCAGCCCACAACCCATCGCACCATCACCGATGATCGCGACGACATCGAAGTCCTCGTCGTTCAGATCCCGACCGACCGCCATGCCCCACGCCGCCGAGATCGACGTCGATGCGTGGCCGGCTCCGAACGCGTCGTATTCGGACTCGTCGCGACGGCAGAAAGGTGCAAGCCCGTGTCTCGTGCGGATCGTCGGCAGCTCCGCGTTCCGCCCGGTGAGTATCTTGTGGATGTACGCCTGGTGCCCGGTGTCCCAGATCAACTGGTCCCGGGGTGTGTCGTAGACGTAATGCAGCGCCACGGTGAGTTCCGCGACGCCGAGACTGGCGCCGAAATGCCCACCCTTCTCGGCCACGACGTCGATGTGACGGTCGCGCACCGCATCGACGACCTTGGGCAGCTGGTTCTTGTCCAGCGCCCGGAGATCGGCGGGATATTTGATCTGATCCAGTAGGGACACCCGGATCACTCCTTGGTCGAATCTGTTGCAACGTAGAAAGGTATCCGCATGGACCGTGCCGGTCAGCCCGGTCCGACTCTAACTACCCCGCTCCACCACAAAACGTGCGAGGGCGTCGAGTTCGAGCGACGATACGCGGGCCGACTCGAGGGCAGCCAGGGCCCGCGCCACCTCCGCCTCGGCCCGCCTGCGGGCCTCGTCAAGCCCGAACAGCGCGACATAGGTGGATTTGTCCAGCTCCTCGTCACTGGGGTTCTTCCCGAGCACCTCGGCGCTCGCCGTTGCATCGAGGATGTCGTCCGCGATCTGAAAGGCGAGCCCGATCGCCCGTCCGTACTCCAGAAGCCCGGCTCTCACATCCTCCGTCGCACCAGCCGCCACCGCCCCGATCTCGAGCGAGGCCGCGAGAAGCGCGCCCGTCTTCCTTCGATGGAGAGCGTTCAGTTCGTCCGGACCGAACGCCTGTCCTTCACCGAGCAGGTCCACCCACTGGCCGCCGACCATACCGCCCGCCCCGGCCGCTTGCATGAGGAGCGACGCGACCAGGCGCGACGTTTCCTCTTCGCACCTCAGCGCCCGCGCGGCGCGCAACGCCTGAATCGCAGCGAGCGGGATCAAGGCCGCCCCAGCCCGGGTCGTGACTGCTTCCCCATGGGCGATATGGGTCGTCGGGCGTCCTCGACGCAGCTCCGCGTCGTCCATGCACGGGAGGTCGTCGTGCATCAGTGAATACGCGTGAATCATCTCCAGGGCGCAGGCGAGATCGTAGACACCGTCCGATCGGAGTCCACCACACGCGGTGTACGCCGTCACACACAGAATCGGACGAAGTCGCTTGCCTCCCGTAGTCACCCCGTGGCGAATGGCCTGGGCCAGTTCTTCCGCCACGTCCGGGCGCTCTTCGATCGCGATCACGGCCCGCTCCAGGGCCGCCTCCACCGGCGGGAGTTCTTCCCTCAGGTACGCCGTAACATCGAGCGCCTCCTCTGCGCTCATCCCTCGTCGCCCTCCAGGGGTCGGGTCTCCCCGCTGGAGAGCAACTCCTCGACGCGAAGTTCGGTCTCGGCGAGGACCCGCTCGGCTTCGCGCACGTGGCCGACCCCCTCTTCGAAGAGTTGAAGGGCCTCGTCCAACTCGACGTCTTCGGATTCCATGCGAGCCAGGATCGCTTCCAGTCGTCCGAGCCGAGCCTCGAGGCTGACCTCTTCGTTCTCCCGCTCCGTCATTCGTCCGTTCCTTCCTGTGCGACCGGTCCGACCGCGTCCGCGGCAACCGAACCGTCGGTGAGTCTCAAGTGGAAGCGCAGTCCCGCGCGGAAGTCATCGCTGTGGCGCAACACGCGGCCGTCCGGTGCTCGAGCCACGGAGTATCCACGCGACAGCGTCGCCAGCGGTGAAAGAGCCTCGAGCCTTCCCGCGAAGCCCGTCAGGCCTGACCTCTGACGCTCGAGCCGCTGGCGTACCCCGCGCTCGAGGGTGAGGGAGCTCATATCCAGTGTCTGGCGTGCCGGCCCCAACCTCCGCTCGATGGATCGCGCCAGTCGCGCCAGCTGATCGGACACCGCCATCCGTCTCCGCCGGGCGGCCCTTCGCAGTCCGTTGCCAAGCCGCTCCGGTGTTTGGCGCACCTGCGAGAGGAGAGCCACACCGTCGGGGACGACCGTCTCCGCCGCCG
>CALHIO010000169.1 GCA_938030915.1 uncultured Gemmatimonadota bacterium | reverse complement strand
ATGCGGCGCTCCGAGATTTCCTTGAACGGCTCGGCGGTATCGAGGATCTGGAGGATCTGACCCGACGTCAGGTGTTCCAGGTCAACGAGATCCTTGCCCAGGGGTGGGACGGCGTCGGTCACGCGTCCTCCGTCTCGATCTGAATGAGCTCCACGCCGAGGCGGCCATCCAGTTCCGGGACCAACACCTCGACGCGCTGACCTTCGTGCACCTGTACCTCGCGCCCCGTGATGTCGGGATGGATCGGCAACTCCCGTCCCCCACGGTCGACAAGGACACAGAGCAGAATGCGCTTCGGACGACCCCAGTCCGCGAGCTCGTTGAGCGCCGCGCGTGTGGTCCGGCCCGTAAAGGCCACATCATCGACGATCACCACACACCTGTCGTCGATACCGCCGTGCGGCAGCTCCGAGCCTCCGACGATCGGTCGCGGCCCGACGACCTCGAGGTCGTCGCGGTACAGCGTGATATCGATCGAGCCGCTTTCGATCTGTACGCCCTCCGCCTGCTCGATCTCCTCTCGGATCATCGCCGCGACGTGCGTGCCCCGGCGATGGATGCCCATGAGGACCAGACCCTCCGTACCACCATTTCGCTCCACGACCTCCCGCGACATCCGCGCAACCGCCCGACGAACGTCCGACTCACTCATGACGTGGATGCGATTCGGTGTCGGCATCTGATCCTGTCCAGGGGAGCGCTCGGGCTCGGGATGAACCCCGACGCCCGTGAGGCGGCGGAAAGTTCGGCTCTGGCCGCCCCACGGTCAACGACCCCTCGTGGCGCCCTGTCATCCACGGCACAGATCCACCATTCTGTGCACGCCGTACGCCTCCGGAACGACCTCCCGACGCACCTGCTCATGCGCTTTCGCCCCCTCCTCCTCGCCACGCTGTGCCTGCTGCCGACCCTTCCCCTCGCGGGTCAGGAGATCGCAGACGCCCCATCCGTGATGCTGTCGAACATCCCGTTCGACATCAAAGTGAAGGGAGGCACGGATGATTCCTCGTGGTTCGAGGTGCAGAATGTGCGCGGGGAAGTTCTCTCCGGGGGTACCGTGCTTCCCTACGATTCGGCGTATGCGACCGGAGTCGTGATCGCGTCGAGCGACGATCTTCCCCTGACCGTACTCGTCGGGGACGCATCATTCGACGTGGACGCGACGGTCATTCCCGGGTGGGCATCGATCCTTCCTCCCCTTCTCGCGATCGCACTCGCTCTGATCTTCCGGGAGGTCGTGACCGCTCTCTTCGCAGGCGTCTGGCTCGGTGCCTTCTTCGTCGTCGGGTTCAACCCGTTGACCGCGACCGGTCGGCTCGTCGACCTCTTTGTCGTCCCTGCCGTCGCCGATGCGGATCACGCCGCCATCATGGTCTTCACTCTCTTTCTGGGTGCCATGGTCGGGATCGTGTCCCGGAACGGAGGCACCCAGGGCATCGTGAGAGCCGTCGAGCCCCTGGCCCGAACCCGAAAACGCGGAAAGGTCGCGACCTGGGGTGCGGGCATGGCGATCTTCTTCGACGACTACGCCAACACGCTGATCGTCGGCAACACCATGCGGCCGATCACGGACCGACTGCAGATCTCCCGCGAGAAGCTGGCTTACCTCGTGGACTCCACTGCCGCGCCGGTTGCCGCGCTGATACCGGTCTCGACCTGGGTCGGGTACGAAATCAGCCTGATCGGGGACGGATTCGCTATCGCGTCGTCGCAGACGCCGGAGGCCGCGGGTGTCCTCATGGGAGCGAGCGCGTTCACGATCTTCGTCCAGACCATCCCGTACCTGTTTTACCCCCTGCTCGCGCTCGCCCTCGTTTTCATGACCTCCATCAGCGGACGAGACTTCGGCCCCATGGCGCGCGCCGAGCTCCGGGCGGGCGCGGGGAACGGACTGTACGCCCCGGGCGCGACGCTCCCGACGGACACCGCGTCCGAAGAGATGCAGCCGAAGGAGGGCGCTCCCCAGAACTGGTGGAATGCCGGGCTGCCGGTCCTGACGGTGATCCTCGTCGTGCTCACCACGCTATACACGACCGGTCGCGCCGCGGCAGGCCCCGAGGCCGGACTTCGTGACGTCTTCGGAGAGGCCGAGTCGTACAACGCCCTGCTCTGGGGGTCCCTTGCGGGCGCCGCAGTCGCGATCGCGCTCTCCCTCGGGCAGAAGCTTCTGACCCTTCGTGAGTGCATCGAAGCGGCAGTCGGCGGTTTCAAGTCGATGATGATCGCGATGGTGATCCTCGTCATGGCATGGTCCCTGGGCTCGGTCACCGAAGTCATCGGGACGTCCCTCTTCCTCCAGACCATCCTGTCGGACCGGATCGCCGTTCAACTCATCCCGGTCATCGTCTTCACGACCTCAGGCGCGATGGCCTTCGCGACCGGGACGTCATGGGGCACCATGGCGATCATGCTTCCCGTCGCGATTCCGCTCGTCGTCGGACTGGGTGGAGCGGACGTCCTGCCTGGAGCCCCGATGGAGGCCGTACTGCTGGGCAGCATCGCGTCGGTGCTCGCCGGCGCAATCTGGGGTGACCACTGCTCACCGATTTCCGATACGACCGTCCTCTCCTCGACGGCGTCGGCCTGTGATCACGTCGACCATGTGAAGACTCAGCTCCCCTATGCCCTTGTGGTGGGAATCCTCGCGATGCTGCTCGGCAACATCGGGACCGCCTACGGCCTTCCGCCCTTCATCGGACTGATGATCGGCGTGGCCGTCCTCGCCCTGCTCCTCCGG
>CALHIO010000168.1 GCA_938030915.1 uncultured Gemmatimonadota bacterium | reverse complement strand
GAGTACCTCGTGTTGGAGGGCGACCAGACGATCCGCCTGGACCGGATCGAGTTGATTCGGCAAGGTTGAGCCGAAGGGCGACATCGATGAGGTGCACCGCCCCCGGCCTGCCTATCTTCTCCGCATGACCCCCGAACGCTTCGCCCGGCTCAAGCGAGCTTTGGCTCGCCGTCAGCCGGACCTCACGGTTCTCATGGACCGTGTGCACAAGTCCCACAACTTTTCCGCGATTCTGCGGAATTGTGACGCAGCCGGCGTGCTCGAGGCCCATGTCGTTGACCCGGAGCAGGAGCTGAATCTCCACCACGGAACGTCCGCTGGGACGAAGAAGTGGGTGCAGGTGAACCGGTACGAAGAGGTCGCCGACGCAGTCGATCACGTGAAGGCCGAGGGGTTCACGATCGTGGCGGCGCACCCGTCCGAGGGGTCGCTCGACTTCCGGGAGATCGACTACACACAGCCCACGGCGATCATGATGGGCGCCGAACTCCACGGGGTCTCCGAGGAGGGCCTCGCTCTCGCGGACCGGCACATCGAGATCCCGATGCTCGGTATGGTCCACTCCCTGAACGTGTCCGTCGCGACAGCACTCATTCTTTTCGAGGCCGCCCGCCAAAGAGCCGAAGCGGGGCTCTACGACGTCAGCCGGCTCTCGGCGGATGACTTCGATCGACGCCTCTTCGAATGGGCCTATCCGTCGCTGGCCAGCGCACGTCGTCGCGAGGGCCGTCCCTACCCGGCGCTCTCCTCCGACGGCGAGATCATTCGCGACTGGTAGTCGACCAGCGGCCACGCTTCGAAGCGATCATTGGTATAAGTTTGATCGATTCATGTCCTCTCCTCGTTTGACAGAGAGCCCTATATCGCTCATTATGCTTATCAAGATCGTTTCTATGTCTAATACATGAGGTGAACGGGGCATTCGAACCGTTCATTCGAGCACGATGAATCGATTCGGACCCAACACGGCCTTGACCAGTTCGGAAACCGCCAACCTGCTCGCGGTCCATCCGTCGACGGTGAAACGGTGGTGCAACGACGGCGACCTGCCCTCCGAGTCCACACCCGGCGGCCATCGCCGTATCTCCATCGACGCCGCCGTCGCCTTCGCTCGAGAAAAGGGGATCCGTACGATCCTCGCGCCGTTTCATCCCTCCGAGCCACACGTATGGACCGCGCTGCGGGGAATCGAGGACAGCAGCTCGTTCGAGTCGCTGCATATGCTCGGCCTCCAATGGGCGCGCCGGGGTGATTTCGAGCGCCTCGAGCAACTCTTCCTCGCCCTCGGCCGCAGTGGAACCGTCCCCTTCTGTGCCTTCTGCGATCGGGGGCTCAGGGGCCTGCTCCACCGGGTGGGCGACGAATGGGAAGGTGGCCGGATGCGTGTCGGGGATGAACACATGATCAGCCAGGCGGCGACGGGCGCGCTCCTCACGATGCGGCGCGAATGGATGGACAGTCGCCCCGGAAACGGCCGGCAAGATCGGCCGGTCGCGGTGGTCGGGACCCTGGAAGGCAATCACCATGCGCTGGGTGCCCTCTGCGTTCGCATCCTTCTGGAGCGTTTGGGGTGGACGGTCTACTACCCCGGTCCGGACGTGCCGATCGCAGACTTCGGTGTCATCCAGATGAGCCGGGAGGCGTCGCTGGTCTGTATTTCGCTTCCACCCACAGGCACGATGGGTGACGTCTCCCGAACGCTCGAGGTGCTCGGCGAACACTACGATCACGCCCGTCCCTACGCGGTGGCGTTCGGTGGCCCCTCATACCTCTCGCTGGAGGGAGAGTCGAGGGAAGGCCCCTTCGAGTCTGTTTCGTTCTTTCAGGAGTGCACGACCCTGCGCCGAGCCGTCGAGCAGGGTCTCGGGACTCGAGGATACCAGGGATGACCCCAACCATGTCGGGCCCCCGCGAAGCCCGTCACGAGGCAATGGCCCCGGCCACGACCTCGTCTGCAGAGCCGATGGAGGCATCGTGATCACCGGCCTGCTCAGGATCCTCGACACGGAAGACCCGGAGCGTACCACGTCCGGTACGCTTCACGGCGGGCTTCACGCCGCGGCCGAGCGGATCTCTTCGCTCGGGGTTCCGGTGCCGCAACTCGAGGGGAAGCTTCTCCGGCCGACGTTCGCCCTCGCCATGGTCCCACGGGAACGCTGGCCTGAGCTGGATGAGCGCTTCTGGTGCGGAGCCCTCGCGATTCAGATGGTTCATGAGGCCTCGCTCATCCACGACGACGTGGTAGACGGCGCCGACGAACGCCGGGGACGACCGACCGTAGCGGCGATGCACGGTACCGGACCGGCTGTGGTCCTGGGTGACCACTTTCTGACTGGCGCATACCGCGCTGCAGCTCGAACGGGATCCTTCGAGTACGTCGAGCGCTTCACGGAGGCGGTCGAGCGAACCGTCGCGGGCGAGGTGATGCAAGGGCGAGCCTCCGGCGGACGCATGACCGTGGCCGAGTACGACGCCTCGATCACGGGGAAATCCGGGGAGCTGTTCGGTATCGCTGGCTTCCTCGGGGCCGCGACGGCAGACCTCGAAGACAGTGAGGCCCGTTACGATCTCGGTCGCAGCTTCGGGAATCTATATCAGAGGATCGACGACCTGCTCGACTACTGCACAGCCGCCCGGACCGGAAAACCTCCCCTGCAGGACTACCATCAGAAGAAGTGGAGCTGGATTCTCGACCTCGCCGGAATCGATGCCTTCGACCTCGATGACCAGTCGGTCACGGAGGCTATTTTCGCCCCCCGGGCCGCCCAACCCTCCGCCGCTCGTCGGGCACTCGAGATCCTGAGTGATCGGCACCGGCGGATTCAGCGTCAGGCGCGCCGTGTCGGCGTAAGCGAGGACACGCTGAATGAGTTGCTCGAACAGGGCATGGGCGCCGCGGAGCGCGGCATCGACCTGCAGGATCGTCTGTACCGTCGTGGCCGGGTGACGGACGCCCAGATGGCGAACGCCGGGCACGACGTCCTCGATCAGGACCCGGATGCGCTCGCAGAGCGCGAGCGGAGAGCACACGAGGAGCGGAACATTCGGCGCCTGGCCTCGGATGTGGGTGGGCGACAGCATTGGCGTGCCTATTTCGGGGAGCACGCGCGCACGTTCCACCTGGCCGCACGCCTCTTTCCGCCGCGCGAGGCGGGTCTGGTTGCGGGGCTGTACGCCTATCGCCGGTTCACGGATGACCTGGTCGATGACCCCGACGGAGATCCCTCGGCGAACGAGCTGACCCGACGCCTGGACGTGTGGCGACAGCTGAGCATGGCGGCGTGGGACGGTGAAACGACAGGAATTCCACTCCTCGACACCGTCATGCCGGAAGCCGTCGAGCGAGGCGTCGATCGGCTCTACCCCGATGCGCTCCTCGACGGGGTCGGAATGGACCTTCACCCCCGGGTCTATGAGTGCTGGACCGATCTCGAACGCTACACGTTCGGCGTCGCCAGTTCAGTTGGAGGCTGGATGAGCCAGCTGTTCGGCGTCAGCGACGGAGAGCTGCTCGAGCGCGCACACGCCCTGGGTCACGCGATGCAGCTCACCAACGTCGCGCGAGACGTGGGTGAGGACTGGCGCCGGGGCCGGCTCTACCTGCCCATACAGCTCCTCGATGCCCACGACCTCTCCTGCGAAGATCTCGAGGCGATGATCAACGCCGGGGCGCCGATCTCCGAATCGTATCGCGGAGCAATTCAGGAACTACTTGCCCGAGCCGATGCCTACTACGAGGTCGCGTGGCCCGGAATCCGGGCGCTTCCCTCGTTCTTCCGTCGTCCAGTCGCAGCAGCTGCATCGGCATATCGGGGAATCCACCGGGAAATCCGGCGCAACGGATTCGACAACCTCAACGAACGAGCTCACACCTCCATCGCTCGCAAGGTCATGCTGGCGGGCACCGGAATCGCAGATTCACGCAAGGCTTCATGAACAATCGTGCAGTCGTCATAGGAAGCGGCTTCGGCGGGCTCGCATGCGCGGTGCGTCTCCAGGCCGCGGGTGTAGACGTCACCCTCGTCGAAAAACGAGAGCAGCTTGGTGGACGGGCATACCAGCTGAAAGACTCCGGGTACACCTTCGACATGGGGCCGAGCCTCATCACGGCACCGGAGATCCTCGACTCCGTCTTCCGGGCCGGGGGGCGCCGCTTCACGGACTACGTCGACCTCGTGCCGCTCGATCCGTACTACCGGATCTACTTCCACGATCAGACGCATATCGACTACGTCGGTGACCTGGAGCGGATGCGCGCACAGATGGCGCGCTTCAACGAAAAGGACGCGGCCAACCTCGATCGATTCTTGGCGACGGTTCGACCGATCTACGACTCCGTCATCGGCGACCGGCTCGGCTCGAAGCCGTTCGATACGATCGAGTCCATGCTTCGCTTCATGCCTCGCGTGCTGAAGCTTCAGGCCTTTCTGCCCGTGACGACCTTCGTCAACCGATTCTTCAAGGACTTCCGGCACCGCTTCATCTTTTCGTTCCACCCGCTGTTCGTGGGAGGAAATCCGTTTCGGACTCCCTCGATCTATCTCATGATCCCCTTCCTCGAGCGCGAGGGTGGAGTCTGGTTCACACGTGGGGGCATGTACTCGGTCGTCGAAGCGATGGCGAAGCTATTCACCGAGCTGGGTGGAACGATCGAGACCGGCGCAGAAGTCGAGGAGATCCTGATCACGGACGGCGCCGCCCGGGGGGTACGCACGAAGGACCGTGAATTCCACGCGGATTTCGTTGTCAGCAACGCCGACCCTGGACACACCTACCGACACCTCGTGCCGTCCTCGGATCGACGCCACTGGAACGACCGCCGGCTCGACCGCCAGGACTGGGCGATGAGCTGCTTTCTGCTCTACATCGGCACACGCCGCCAGTATCCGCAGCTCGAGCACCACACGTTGATCCTGACCGAGCGGTACAAGGGTCTTCTTTCCGACATCTTCG
>CALHIO010000167.1 GCA_938030915.1 uncultured Gemmatimonadota bacterium | reverse complement strand
GTTCACGGGACACGCATCGGAGCAACGTCTGCAGATCTCACAGAAGGCACGCACGCCGAACGACTTCGGACGGTCGGGCTCGAGCGGCAGGTCCGTGAAGATTTTCCCGATGCGCACACGAGGGCCGAACTCTTCGGTGATCAGCAGACCGTGGCGACCATACTCACCAAGCCCGGCTTTCAGCGCGAGCGGAATGGCGAGCGCCGTATCGTTCATCGTCGCGACGGCACGGTAACCCAGATTCTGTACGTACTGCGCCAACCCAAGCAGCACGAGTGTGTCGTGAGAATAACCCACGCCCGTAGCCGTCCCGCTCAACGCCGACGGTACGGTATCAATCAGTCCCCGATCCATCTCCTGTGCGATCACGATCACGTTCGGCAGGTCCGTCGGTAGCTCCTGAGGCTTCTCGGTCTCACCGAGTCGGGAGTAGTTGTGCGAGTAAACCCAACGATGGTCGTATTCGGTGATCCCGACGAGATCGGCTCCGAACACCCTGCCTACGTGCTTGATCTCGCGAGACATGTCCGCGGGTGACTCCACGGGCACCCGTTCCTCCGGTCCGTCGCGGTGGACCGTAAACGGGTCGAGAAAGCCCTCGCGCCGATTCTCGTCTTCCTTGAGCTCGGCGAAGATATCGGGGAGGTGCCACGAAGCGTTCCGAAGCGCGTAATCCTTCTGGCGGAACCCCTCCGCCTTCTTCCACGTCTTCAGCGGGGTGCGGTACGTCTCGAAGAATCGATCGGTTCGCTCCGAACGGACCTCGGGATCCCAGAACGCCCTCGAGTAGATGTCGTTCTTCTGACTGAACCGCTCGAAGTGGTCGAGGACCTCGAAGCCCGCATCCTCATCGGTCGATCGGGGCTCTCGGTGGGGCCCTCCGGACTGCGCGACACCATCCCGCGGCTCCTCGTGCATGCGCGTCAACCTTCCTCCTCCCAGATCATGCGCAGATACCGCTCGGGCGCCTGAAGGAACTCCCGCATGAGCGTGACCGAGGAAAGGTCGTCGTACGCCACCGGCCGGACCACTCCATTGTCAAACGAGTAGATCCGAGCTCCGGGAATCGCCATCAGGATTGGGGAGTGCGTCGCCATGACGAATTGTCCTCCTCGCCCCAGAGCGTCCCGGATCATGGCGACGAATCCGAGCTGGCTCTGAGGAGACAATGCAGCCTCGGGCTCGTCGAGCAAGAACAGCCCCTGAGGCACCAGCCTCTCCTGAAACAGGTTGAGGAACGCCTCTCCATGAGACCGGGCGTCAGGGTCGCGACCGTATCGATGCTCGAGCGCACCGATCGAGGCGTGGTGCGGCCCCCTGGCGAGACGGCGAGCGTATTCGGAGGAATGCGCCAGCTCGACATCGACGCGCTCGAGCTCCGCCTGGAGCTCTGCCCGCTGGGCTGCGAGGCTCTTCTGGAACCCGAAGAAATCCTCCGCGCGAAGGAAGAATCCTCGACGCGTCCGTACACGCCAGGTGAGTCGGAGCCTTCGCGCCAATCGGCGCTGCGCCTCGAGCGTCGGATCCACCTGCGGTCTGGCCGACCCGACAGCCGGTAGTTCGCACGTGATCGCGAGGGCCTCCATCAGCGTCGACTTGCCGGATCCGTTCTCGCCCACGAACACGGTCACGGGTGCATCCAGCTCCAGCACCTCCAGCGATGCAACCGCCGGAACCGAAAACGGAAAACCGTCTTCCGTCCCCGACCCGGCCGCGTACGAGAGCCGTGTCAATTGCGCACGCCCGGTCGCCCCGTCGCCGCCCGCCATCTTCAGCTGAGGCCCCGTCGATGTGGTGGTCACGCGCGATCGGCGGATGAGCCCGGACCCAACCGACTCGGATCCTCCTCCGAGGGGGGCACGACCGCGACCTCTCTCACAATGGTCATGATCCGATCGAGAACGTCGCGCACCTTTCGCTCCCACCAGCGGGCCCTGGCCTTCCACCCCATACGGATCACCCCGAACGAGACGAGCGAGAGGGTCCCCATCAGGGGCAGCACAACGAGTCCTGAGAGTCCGAGCACCTTGGCGAGGATGGCGCCCCCGAAGATGCTGGTGAACGGTACCCCGAGTCCGTGGAGGAACTGCGCTTCCTGGAGCCGCGCAGCGTGCACCGTCGCCTCCGTGCGACCGTCCCGGCTCGACAGACCGATGATGATCGGGCCGACACCGTCGTTGTACGACCACTCCATGCGCCCGAAGACGTAGTCCAGCTCACCCTTTTGGCCCATCACCGAGCGAATGGCGTACAGGATCCGCTCCCGGTCTGCGTCCTGGATCTCTCCGGGGACCGATGCCTGGACCTCCCATTTGTACGGCGCGCCGGCCCAGCGTTCACCCTGACCATGGAGCGGGGCTGCCTCCTGCGTGGCAGCCTGGTCGACGAACCGTGGATCGATCCCGGCCTCCACCGCGACCTGCCGAAGCTCCTCCAGTGTCAGCCCGCCTGTGGCCTGACTGCCATGGTCCGCAGATCGCTCCTGCAGTTCGGCCGCCGTGTGCAGGATCCGGGTCACCTCGTCGTCGCCGAAGTGGCGGACGGGTAGCTGCGATCCCAGTCTCGGGGTTGTCTCGTCGTTCGATCCGGTCACAGTCAGCTCCATCGTCATCAATCCCCTCGTCAATCAGTGTCGACCTTCGTCGCGAGGCAAGCGGACCGAATTGACACTGCGCGCACGGATTCCGAGCTTCGCGGCTCCACCCTCCTCCCCGCCAGGACATCTCGATGCTCCGACGCACACTCCCGACCGCTTCGACTCTCTTCGCTCTCGTCGTGAGTACCCAGCTCGTCGCTGCTCAGGATCTGGAGCGGCCCGAGGGCTGGATGACCCGCTTCGACAACCCCGGAGCGTCCGAGTCGGACCTGGAGATGTTCGTGGGGATGCCTCCCGGCTGGCATGTTACGACTGGACCCGCCGGAATCTTCTATCATCCCGACAACACCGTCTCCGGAGACTTCCGGGCCGAGATGGAGGTCTTCCTCTTCGACCCGGGTCAGCGGCGCGAGGCATTCGGGATCTTCGTCGGCGGCAGCGACCTCCAGGGGGCCGATCAGGAGTACACGTACTTCCTGTTACGGAATGGCGGGCAGTACATCATCAAACGGCGTGAAGGCCCGGACGCCCCGACCGTTCGGCCGTGGACCGGCCACAATTCGATTCTCTCCTACTCGGATCGTGGACAGGACGCCTCAGTGAAGAACGTCCTGGTGATCGAGGCCGAGGGAGACCGCGTGAGGTTCTACGTGAACGGCGACCGTGTCGAAGAACTGTCGCGGAGTGAGGCGCCGGTGGACGGCACGTTCGGGTTCAGGGTCAACCATGGTCTGAACCTGCATATTTCGAAGCTGGCCGTGACTCCGCTGGGGTTTTAGCGACCGCTGGGATATTCGCGGCTGACCGTCGTATCGTCCTCGGTTCCCTGCACACCGTCGGGTCCCATCGATCCGACCGTGTACCCTCTGCGGCTCGTCTGCAGGTAGTAGATGTTGCCCCAGGGGTCGAACTCGGAGCTCGAATAGTCGCGGCGCAGCCAGCCCTCGAAGCTGCCGGGGAGTCCCTCGGCCCTCCCAAGACGAACGTCGAGTTGATCCGCCATCGCCTCGAGGCGACCGGGAACGATGCGGTTGCCGATCTCGTCCATCACCGGCTGGATCGCTTTCGCCTCGATCTGCGCCCGCATGCTGGGCACCGCCATGCCGACGGCCAGCAGCACGAACAGCAGCATGATCAGTTTCTTCACCATCTCTCGAACTCCTCCCGCGTGTCCCCCGAATCGGACTGACTCAAGCTGTACGAGGGGCAAGAATTCGGCCAGATAATTTTTTCCACGGCGACGAGCCGATCATGTGAACGCTCCTGCCGGTCGGGTTCACTCCGCGTTCGCGGCGGTCGGCGGTCGCTCCGGGCCGGACGCCCGATCGTGCGTGGTCCGCAGAGGAAGCTCGGGTATGCGCAAGGACAACGTCGTCGCGACGACGAGAAGAACGGCGGTCAGCCAGTAGATCCGGCTCGTCGCCTCCGCGAATGCGTTGCGGACTGCCGCACCGGTCTCCGACGCGACCTGCTCCCCCTGGGCACGAATCTGCGCCGCTTCCGCTTCGGTGGCGGCTGACGCCGCAGAGGCCTCGAAGGCTTCTCGGATTCGGTCGGGAAGCCCTGCACCCCCGGTCGATACGAACGCCTCCGCCGACACGACCTGCTCTCCCTCCGTGATCTCGACCGGGAGTTCGAGCGCGGCGAACGCGATGCCCAGTGTCGTTCCGAGTACGGTACCCATAAGGGCGGCACCCACGGTGGCTCCCGTCTGCCGGAAAAACTGGGACGCACTCGTCGCCTGGCCGATGAAGCGGACATCGACGGCGTTCTGGATCGCGAGCGTGAACAAGGGAAGAGACGGCCCGATGCCGAAGCCGGCGAGCACCATGTATGCGACGACTCGCGGGTATGGTTCGTCAACACCCATGCTCGCCAGGAGAACGGACGCAACGACGAAGAGCAGTCCACCGACCACGATCTGCTTCCGGTATCCGATCCTCACTGCGGCCTGACCTGCATATGTCGCCGCGAAGACGATACCCATCGAGAACGGAATCAATGCCGCTCCCGCGCGGGTCGCGCTGACGCCGGTCACATTCACCAGGTAGAGCGGCAGGAAGATCGTCACCGACATGAACGATGCGCCGAAGAAGAACGTGGCGAAGTTCGCCGTCCTGAAGACGTCGTTCTCGAACAGACGAAAATCGAGAATCGGACTGCGCGACGATCGACTGCGCAGGACGAAGAGCGTGAGCGCCACCAGACCTGACAGGGTCAGGGCAAGCGTAGTCCACGCGGCCAGACCGACCACATCACCTCCGAGGCCCGGGAGCCAGGGGTAGCGACGCTTGTCGATCTGAAGCGCGAGGACGACCGGGATCAGGCCTCCGAGAAGCAGAGCGCCAGAGAGAAGATCCGGCGGCGTGCGGTCACCCTGCGGTTCGAGTCGGGGCATGCGTCGTACGATGAACCATACGGCTACGGTGCCGACCGGCACGTTCACGTAGAAGACCCATCGCCAGCCTTCGACCCCCGGGATCAGACCACCCGCGTGATCGGTGAGCAGACCGCCGATCAACGGGCCCAGCACGGAGGCGATCCCGAATACCGCCCCCACCAGCCCCTGATAACGGCCGCGTTCCGCGGGGGTGAAGAGATCCGCGATCACGATGAACGTCATCGCGAAGAGGCCACCGCCTCCGGCACCCTGAATTCCGCGGAAGATCACCAGCTGAGTCATTCCATCGCCGAGGAGCGGCAACGTCCCGAACTCCCCGGCGAGCCCGCACAGGACGGAACCACCGAGGAAGAGCCCCACTGCGCCGAGCGTCACATGCTTGCGGGGGTAGGTATCCGCGAGCTTGCCGTACACCAGCGCGAGCGCGGTCGATGCGAGCAGGTATGCCGTGGCGACCCACGCATACCGGTCGATGCCCTGAAGGTCCTCGACCATGCGGGGCAGCGCAGTCGACACGATGGTCTGATCCAACGCCGCAAGGAACAGGGCCATGAGGATCGCGAGATAGGTGACCATCCGATCGCCCTCGGCCACGGGCGTGCTCTCTGCGAGGGGAGGCGGTGAGGGAGTCACGCGTCACGGACCCGCCGAATGAAGGAACGGGCATACGACATCCAGCCATGCCTGAGGTGCCTCGAGGTGAACCGTATGCCCCACGCTGTCGACCTCCACCCGTCGTACGTCCCTGAACAGCGGGGCCATCTCCCGCGCGATCCGCACGAACTTCACGTCGAGAGCCCCTACGATCAGCAGCACCGGGCACTCCACGTGGTCGAGCCGGCCCCAGAGTCCGGGAAGAGCCCCCGTCCCGAGTCCCCGCAGAGCCGAAGCGAGGCCAGCCGCACGGTTCTCCATACGCAGGCGTTCGATACGCTTGTTCGTCTCGGCGGGAAGTGTCCGTTGTGATTCGAAGAGCGGCAGGGCCGTCCAGTACTCCACGAATGCCGCTACGCCTTCCTCCTCGATCCGGTCGGCGAGTCGTTCGTCCGCAGCCCTTCGCTCCGCGCGCTCCTCCTCCGTGTCGAGGCCCGGAGAAGCCGACTCCAGGACGAGGCGACGCACGCGCCCGGGTCGGGAGAGCGCCACGTGCAACGCAATCCGCCCGCCCATCGAGTAGCCGACGAGGTCGAACCGATCGAGATGCTCCGTTTCCGCATCGATGGCGGCCAGCGTGTCATGCAGGTTTACCTCCGCGGGCGGGATGTCCCCGCGCACTCCATGGCCCGGCAGATCGAGCGGAAGCAGCTCGAGACCCTCCGCCATGAGGCGATGCACGACCGGGTCGCCCCACGAACGGGACGACCCG
>CALHIO010000166.1 GCA_938030915.1 uncultured Gemmatimonadota bacterium | reverse complement strand
GGCGGCTATCTGTTCACTCACGCGGTCTTCTGGAGCGTCGTGGCGATGGTGGCGGTCGGTACGAACGCCGTGGCGATCATCCTGTCGGTCGGCCTGGGGCTTCTGGTCATCGAGTCGCTCACGCAGCGTTAAACTTCAGTTGCCCGGGTAGTCGAGTGGGCGTCTCCGATGTCGGGGGCGCCTTTCTTCATGCCTGTGGTGCTGCCCTCATGTGCAACTTGGCTAGGGCTGCGACGTACCAGCTTTCGAACGCATCGGCGGCACGCTGCGAGAGCAACCTCAAACCCTCAAGATCGTCATGACCGCTGTCTCCCTGATTTTCACGGGCCTGATCGGTCTCGGAATCGGTGTCTGGCTGGGTATGCCCGGCCGGTATACGCAGACCTCGGACGAGATCGAAAACATCATGGAGACGGGCGTAGGTCGCCGCGGCCGGAGAAGACAGGTGTTCACTCCTCTCGCGTGGATGAAGCGCAGGGTCAGTGCGAAGGACACCGCATCGAGAGGTCGCCGTCAGAGCGGCAGACGAGGGGGGTTCAAGCTCGACGCGCCCGATGAGCGCGGATAGCCGCCTCCGACTGCCTTGAAACCCGGAGTCATTCGCGTAGTGTCGGCAGTCGTTTCGACTCTCGAGATCGGACCGCCCGACATGTACGTCTTGCGGAAGCCTGCCCTCTCGCTGGTCCTCCCCACCCTGGTGGCGTGCCCGTCTTCCAGCACGGACGACGACCCGGAGCCGGCTTCGCCGGATGCGCTGGTCGGCTTTTGGCAGTATACGATCCAGGGGGACGTCGAGACGACCCTGCGCTTCTCGAACGACGGGACATTTCGGGTCCTGGACGTCTTCGTGGGCGCCGGCCGCTGCGAAACAGAGGGCGGTGGGTGGGAGGCTGCGGACGGTGTCATCACGTACGGGGTGACCGAGGTGAACGGTGAACCAGCGTCCGAGTCGGGCGAAGCCACGATGGGCGGTGTCCTCTACGACGTCACGGAGCACGGGCCGAACCCCGTCTCAGAACTGGGCATGTCTCTGGGGGAGCTTGCAGCGACCGGTTCCCTGGATCTGACCGGTCGGATCGGTGGGAGTGCGTATCCGTGCCCATCGTGCCAGACGCTCCAGATGACGCTGCTCGGAGGTGGCTCGACCGGAACCATTGTACCCGGTAGGTATGTCCGGGTGGGAACCGTCGGGCCCGGTGATGCGGGGGACGCATCGATCGTGTCCACCACCAGCGTGGCCGTCCAGACCGCTCCCTCTCAAGTCTTCTGGAGTGACCTGGGGGACGTCACCGGGTCCCAGGAGGTCTCGGTCTCGGTGACCGTGACGGTCGTGGAGGAGAACGGCATCGCCGGTACCTTCGAAACGACCATGTGGAGTGGGGACATGCTGACGTCTGTGGCGGCTTCGGGCCGCTTCGACATCCGGTACGACTGACCAACGTGTCTAGGCGAGTCCTGACTGCAACCAAGGGTTCGGAGACAAGCCGAAGGTTCGTATCCTGCCTCGTTGTGTCGTCGGTGCTCGTACTTGTTGCGGCAGGATGCTCGGACTCCTCGGCGGGCACCGGCCCCGTCTCGTCCGAGTCCCTCATCGGGATCTGGCAATCCACGGTACCCGATGTGTCGGCGATCAGCTTCGAATTCGAGGACGGACAGGAGTTCACGGCCGTATACGCGGACTACGTCAACCGTCGATGCACCACCGAAAGCGGAGTCTGGACCGTGGCGGATGGCTCGCTCACGCTACAGATCACGACGCGAAACGGGCAGTTGGTCTCCGGCTCTGTCGAGTCCCTGTCTTATGGGCGATCCGGCAGTACCCTCACGATCGCACCTCCGTCCGAATCCGCGGGCACGTACGGTCGCGTGTCGTCCATGCCGATCTGCGCGGACTACGGATGGATGAACATGGTCATGTCGGCCGAGATCGATGGCGTAATGACCGACTTCAGCACGAATGGACTCTTCATCATCAATCTCGGAGCCAGCCTCTCCAGCGGCTTCGTCAGCCTGACCGGGTACTCCGATCCGGATGGTCGCGGTTTCGACCCGACCTGCGCCACGTGCCAGCTCCTGAACATCGACGTGTATCATGAGCTCGGGGCCGCACTCGAACCGGGCACCTACCCGGTGGAGACGTTCGGACCGACGGGAAATCGGGCGGGGGCCCAGTACACACCCTCTTTCGCGAACGCCTTGCAACTGGGCACCAACGATTCCGATCCGACCACGCAGCCCTGGGTCGGCCAGGTACTCGTCACGACGATGACATCGGACCTGGCGGAAGGCACCTTCGAGTTCGTGGTCTACGATACGACCGGTACAGGGCCACCGTATCCCTCCGTAACCGTCACGAACGGCTCGTTCAGGCTCGCATTCGACTGATCGGTGCCGGTACGAACGGGTGGCGCCTCAGCGTACGAGAGCGTCTACCGCGACCATCAGCAGTCCGATGAAGGCACCCAGCACGTAGCCGAGTCGTACGATCAGGCGCAGCTCGCGGTCGGTGACCTTCCTCACGATTTCTTCCATGCGGGCCGTGGGGAAGTGGAGGACCTTCTCTTCGACCCTGCGGGCGACATCGATGCGCTCGACCACGGCCGGTACCTGCGTCTGCAGCCAGTCCCAGATCGGATCACCCAGCGCGGCTTCGATCCGCTGAGGGCCATCTTCGGGAAACCAGCGTGCCGGGATCCCGATCGGGCGTTCCAGTATCCTGCTGATGAGACGCTGCGCCCCGGCTTCGACTGTGCGATGCGCGATATCCGTGCGCGCGGCGCCTACGAGGACGTCGGCGATCTTCTCCGTCGGGACGCGCTCGAGTACGTCCCCCCACGTGCGGGCGCCGGCCTTGTTCAGGCCGTCACGAAGCTTCTCTACGACGAACTCCCGGGTGGCAGGGTCACGGGACATCCCCACGACCCAGCCGGTCAGCGTTTCACGCGCCTCGACCATGTTCGGGTCGTCGGAGGTGCCGAAGACTTCGTTGACCGGACGTCGGAGGAAATCGACGATCGCCTGGTTCACGCCCTGGGTGATCGCATCCTGCACCGTCGGATCCCGGAGAATCTCGGAGAGGCGCTCCGCACCCTCCTCCTGGATCGTGTCGAGCACCTTGTCGACCGTGTCCTCCGTCATGACCACGCGGGCAACGACGCGCTGGTGGAACTTCAGGTCCTGCAGGAACCGTTGGAACAGCTCCTGGATCGTGGCCTCGAATTTCTCGCGGGTCTCGGGATCTTCGAGCAGTCCCCCGAGCCGCTCGGCGGCAAGCGGCAGGTAGCTCGCGATCGCCTTCTCGAGCGAGCCGACCAGTCCGAGCGGAAGAATCTCCTCGAAGTTTCGGCCCGGCTCGAGCAGCTTCATGGAAGCGCGCTCGATATAGTCGGACACGGCATCCGAGAAGTCCTCGCTCTCGACGACCCCTTGGAGCCATTCCTCGACGGCGGTCTCGACGGCGTCGCCACGCGACGAGGTTAGGATCCCGGCGATGGGTTCGTCCGCGATGGCTCCGACGAGATCGTCGGCCCGCTTCAGCATGGACGCCTCGAAGTGCTCCGACGTGACGTAGTCGTACAGCTGCTCCATGCCCCGGTTCAGCGCGTCTTCGATGAGTGCATCGATGTCCGCGGCCACGGCCTCGGGAATGAGCTGACGCAGAGAGCCGCGCTCCGTGTGCAGAACCTCGTCGAGGAAGAGGGCCAGCCGCTGGTCGAAGGCGTCCCGAAATTCGACATTCGCGAACGTATTCGTCAGATCGTCCGCGGTGAGCAGCCGACTCCCGACCGTGCGCCCGATGGCGGCGGCCAGTCTCGGTTGATTCTTGGGCACAGCTCCGTGGAGAAACGTCACCGGCCAGCGCCCGAACAGCCGGGGCGGCTGATACGGATGGAACAGCATCCACACGGCGATCGTGTTGGTGAGGCCCCCGGCGAGTGCGCCGAATCCGACCTTCACGAGTGCGAGGGCAAGTTCCTGGTTCATGCCATCATCGCCGCGCGTGCACGAGGATACCGTGCACCCCGTAGGTGTCTTCCCCTGCGAAGAACTCACCCGTTACTTCGAAGAGCGCCCGGACCGGAAGGAGTGGCCCCGGTCCTTCGCCCGCCTGGATCTCGGCCGAGACAGCTTCGAGTCGGCCCTCGATCGAGCCGTCGGCCGACCACACGCGCCACTCGACCGGGACGTCTCGACGAGCGGGTGGAAACGCTTCGGTTCGCTCCCAGTCCACGCGAACCTCGGGCCACTGCATGCCTTCGTCCTCGTGTGCGCCCCACCCCCGATACAGAGGTGGACGGTCTCCCCCGTACTCTGAATCCCCCGCGAGGACGAAGTGGGCCGAGTCTCCCGAGAGCAGGAAGGCCCAGTCGCCACCCGGGGGCACGGGGCCTGCCGAGGCGCGTGCCATGTCGAGGATCATTCCGTCGATCCTCTGATCGACGAGGTACGCCGCTCCTGAGAGCACCTGATACGTGTCGCCACGAGCGCCGGTCCACGGCAGGTTCGCATCTCCGAGGACCAATTCGAGCGAGCGAGCTCCCTCCTCGTAGAGGATCCCGTCGATGGCGTCATTGTCGCCTACCATGAGTTGGAGTCCGAGGTGGGGAACGAGCCGTGCGGGCGCTCTCGTCGGGCCGGTACGCCAGCGCTCCTCGTAGAACCCGTCCCAGATCCCGCCTCGTGCGAGCCAGGCTCGGGCCTCCCGTGTCACGCTGTCCGCCTCCTCGGCCGTCTGCATGAGCCAGGGCACGATGAACACGCTGTCCGCGGCGACTGACGCGAATACGAAGTTCCGTTCGTAAAAGCGACGGTCGAGGTTTCCACTGTCCGCGACTGCCGTGCCATTGGTCGGACCCTGCGGAACCGGTTGCTCGGTGTCCCCGCAGGCGAGCGCGACGCCCAGAATCGCGAAGCCGCCGATCCAGCTCCGCACTCGATGGCAGGTCATGCCGATTCCCTGTACACCGGGTGTCGGATCGGATCGAGGATCTGGTCCGGGCGAACCGCCAGCTCGCTGTCGAGGGCACGTGCGAATTTCCCGATCAGTCGCTTACTGCGCCCCCACCCCCCCCT
>CALHIO010000165.1 GCA_938030915.1 uncultured Gemmatimonadota bacterium | reverse complement strand
GCCTCAAGGTCGTGCTGGCCCCGGACCGGACGGTGCCGGTGGTCGCGACCAACCTCTGGTATGGGGTCGGATCACGAAACGAGCCGGCAGGAAAGACAGGTTTCGCGCATCTCTTCGAGCACATGATGTTCCAGGGTTCGGCGCATGTGCCGAAGAACCGGCACTTCGAGCTGATCGAACGCGTCGGGGGCACGCTGAATGCGACGACCTGGTTCGATCGCACCAACTATTTCGAGACCGTGCCGTCGCACGAGCTGGACCTCTGCCTCTGGCTCGAGTCCGACCGCATGGGGTGGATGCTTCCCGCGATGGATCAGGAGAAGCTCGACAACCAGCGCGACGTCGTGATGAACGAGAAGCGTCAGCGCTACGACAACCAGCCGTACGGAGACTGGAGCGAGCGGCTGCAGCACCTCGTCTTCCCCGAGGATCATCCGTACCACCACACGGTGATCGGATCGATGGAGGACATCGAGGCTGCGACGCTCGACGACGTCGCGTCGTTTTTCGAGACGTTCTATATCCCGAACAACGCCGTGCTCACGGTGGCGGGTGACATCGATCCGGCCGAAGCGCTTGCGTCGATCGAGCGCTACTTCGGCGAGATTCCGGTCGGAGCCGATGTCCCTCCGATCCCGGGGCGAACGGAATTGGAGCACGTGATCGGGGACACGGTGAGGGAGACGGTGGTGTCCGACGTGCCCCTGCCCCGGGTGATCATGGCGTTCCGGATTCCACCCTACTCCTCGGACGCGTTCGCGACCGCGGAGATCGCGCGAGCGCTGCTTGGCATGGGGCGGGCCTCACGCTTCTACAAGCATCTCGTGCGCGAGCAGCAGATCGCGAAGAGTGTGATGACGTACGCCTACCCGCTCATGACGGGCGCCTCGATGCTGCTCGTCTGGGGGACCGGTTATCCGGGAAGCGACCCCGCGGAGCTCGAGGCCGCGATGACGCATGAGCTCGAAGGTCTGATCGACGCTCGTCAGGAAGAGATCGATCGCGCAATCACGCTGACCGAGACCGATCTGGTTCGGGCGCTGGAGCGCGTTGCGGACCGAGCCGATCTCCTCTCGATGTTCGACCTGTACTTCGACGACCCCGGACGACTGAATCGAGAGCTCGATCGACTCCGCTCGGTCACGCTGGAGGATGTCCGAGCCTTCGTGGATCAGCAGTTCGGGACGGACAACCGGGCGATCCTCACCTACGTGCCGGAGAATGGACGATGAGCGTTCTCGACCGATCGGCGCAGCCGGCCAGTGGTGCGCTTCGGGATTTCTCCTTCCCGACCGTAGACCGAAAGGCGCTCGACAACGGACTCGACCTGCGCGTCGCCCGGATGAACCGGCTTCCGATGGTGAATGTCAGCCTCTTCATGCGAGCGAGTGAGGATGCGCTCGGTCCCGACCGCGCGGGTCTCGCCGTGCTGACGGCGGATGCGCTGGAGGGTGGCACGAAGAAGCGCAGTGGCTCCGAACTCGCCGAGTCGCTCGAGAAGATCGGGGCGCGCGTGTCGGCGAGTGCCGGCTGGGAGGGTACCACGGTCGGGATTTCGTGTCTCGCGGATCGGCTCCCCGAAGCGTTCGCCATCATGGCAGAGACCGTGCGCGAGTCGTCCTTTCCGGATGACGAGGTGCGGCGCGCGCTCGATCAGCAGCGCGCGACGATCCGACAGCGCCGGATGGATCCTGGAGCGCTTGCCACCGATTCCGCACGGGCGGCGTACTTCGCCCCCGAGGTTCCCTACGCCCGCGCGGTCGACGGGACGACGGAGTCGATCGAGGCCATGTCGCGCGACACGATCCGTGGCTACGTGGACGCGAACTACCGGCCCGAGGGAGGCGGCCTCGTCGTAGTCGGTGACGTCGAGGTCGACGAGGTCGCCGAGATGGTCCTGGCCCACTTCGGAGACTGGGCCGGATCCCCGGCGAACATCTCGGACTTCGAGGTCGAGGCCGCCACGACCGCACGACGTGTGATGCTCATCGACCGTCCGGGGGCGGCTCAGAGCGAGGTGCGGATCGGCCATGTGGGCGCGTCCCGATCGACGAAGGACTACTACCCTCTCTCGATCGCGAACATGGTTCTGGGCGGGATGTTCACGAGCCGCCTGAATCTCAACCTGCGGGAAGAACACGGTTTCACGTACGGGGTGCGGTCCCGGTTCACATTCCGATCGAGCCCGGGGCCTTTCCAGATTTCGACCGCCGTCGGAAACGACGTGACGGCGCCAGCCGTGCGCGAGGCGATGCGCGAGCTCAGGAAGATGGCCGATCATGGCCCGACGGAGGATGAGGTCGCGGCTGCTCGTGACTACGCGGCCGGTGTCTTCGGCCTCCAGCTCGAGACGTCGGGTCAAGTGGCGACTCGGGTGAATCAGCTCCTCATCTACGGGCTCCCCGACGATCACTACGACCGTTACCGGGATAACGTGCGGGCCGTGACGGTAGACGCGGCGATGGCGGCCGCGGCGAAACACATGCGGCCGCTGGAAGCTCAGATCGTCGTCGTGGGTGATGCCGAGGTGATCGGGCAACCTCTGGAGGACCTCGGCCTCGCCGCGGTTGAGGTCGTCCGAGCGGACTGACCGTACTCCCTTCGGCCGCGAATCCCCTCGACGGCTGCAACCGATTCGGGGTGCCGTCGTATCCCAAGAGTGAAGTGTGTCTGGGGTCGGTATCTGCCAGCCTGTCCTGATTCGTCGTTCTGAGACGTCACATAGTTAGGACAGCTGATTTGAAAAGCCCCGGGTTACAGGGAATCCGGGGGTTGGCACGTCCCCTGCACTACCCGGAGAGCGTACCGGGAGTGCATCTGCCGAAACGGCGGCTTGCCGCGACGAGGAGGTAACAGGTGGCCAGGGTCAGAGCGAAAGAGAAGACGGAACTTCAGGTGGTCCCGAGTGAGGCTCGGGAGCATCGACTGAAGCTGGGTGAGATGACCGACTCCGAGGTGGTTCAGGCGTCCCTCGACGGGGATGCTCGTGCCTTCGGTGAGCTCGTGCGCCGCTACGACCAGAGGCTTCTGAATTTCGTATACCGGACAATTGGAGACCGGGAGCGCGGTCAGGACCTCGTGCAGGAGACCTTCGTTCGGGTTTACCGGCACCTGCATCGTTTTGATCAGACCAAGAAGTTCTCGACGTGGATCTACACGATCGCGAGCAACCTGGCGAAGAACGAGCTTCGGAATCGGTCTCGGAATCCCCTCGTCCTCTTCCAGACGCTGAAGAAGAACTGGGATGCGGACCATCGCCCGCTCGAGTGGGAAGACACGCAATACAAGCCCGACGATCTCTTCCGGAAGCGCCATCTCCGAGCGAAGGTCGAAGAGGCGGTGAAGCAGCTTCCCGAACACCACCGGATCGTCTTCGTTCTTCGCGAGATGGAAGGGAAGACGTACGAGGAGATTGCCGACATCACCGGCTGTAACCTCGGTACGGTGAAGAGTCGGCTGAACCGCGCGCGAAACAACTTCGCGCACATCATCGCACCGATGATCGACTGACCGGAGGAAATGCGGTCGAAACGAGCGCTGTTCGATGTGGGGTGGGGTGAGCGGGGAGAGCCCCCGTCCGGGGAGACTCGGCGGGGGCTCGCTCGTGCCCGGAACCCGGGGAACCCGACGAGGCGCCCTCAGTATCACCTGAGCGTGGTTTCCGGGCCGATGGAGTCCGGACCCGGATCGGCGAGCCGGTGCAAATGAACTGTTCCGACGTGGTAACGCGTTTCACGGACTACCTGGACGGCGTGTCTCCGCCGGCCGAGCAGACCGCGATCGAGGAGCATCTGGAGTACTGCTCCCGGTGTGTGCGGTACCGGAACGTGCTGGTCCACGGTGCCGAACTTCTGCGCGCTCTGCCGGAGCCCCAGCTGCGGGACGACTTCGAACCTCGCCTCATGCACCGGCTCTACCACGTGGAGGACGAGCGTGCACTCACTCCGCACCCCTCATCCCGGACGCCGGCGATGACGGTGCTCAGCATCGCACTTCTACTGACGGCCGTAGCGTGGTCGCCGACACTCTTCATGCGAGCCCCGACGGTCGAACTTCCCGTCATCGTGGTCGATGACCCACCGGCCCGCGGCTCGACTCGCCCGGGGAGTGTGACGCCGTCCGGTGTGTTCAGCACGACGGAGTCTCGGTCCGATCTGAATGGTGGACTCTGGGCGAACCAGCTCATCTACGACTACTCGCCGCTTTCGCAGCGGTACGAGCGGCGCTCGAGCGTTCGCCGGGTCGGTCAGTTCGACCGCTGAACGCTCTCGACGCGGCCCCCACGCTGGGCAAGACGCTCGGCGGCGCGTTCTACCTCCACGGCGCGGACCAATTCCGGAAGGATGAGGTCGTCCGAGCGCTGATCGACGCGCACCTGGACGAGGCCACGAGGGACTTCAACCTCGATCTCCTGCGCGGGAACGAGGTCGACACGGAGACGCTGGCGTCCGTCATCGCGACCCCACCAATGATGGCCGAGTGGCGCGTGGTCGTCCTTCGAGAGGTCGAGGGGCTCGCGTCGTCGAAACACGCACGCGACGAGCTCGTTCGGATCGCGGAGAATCCTCCGCCCGGGCTCGCTCTGATCATGAGTTGTACGGTACCGTCGGGTTCGAAGGCGAAGTTCTACTCGACGCTTGCCCGGGTTGCTCGTTCGGTCGAGTTCAAGGCCATCACCGAGTCGGACGTGCCCGGATGGATCATGGCCCGGGCGAAGGAAGAGCACGACATCACGTTCGCGCCAGAAGCGGCTCAGGCGCTCGGCGCGGCGATCGGCAACAATCTCGGCGTGTTGTCTCAGGAACTGACGAAACTCGCGGACTTCATCGGGGACCGGGGTACGGTCACGATCGAGGACGTGGAGGCAGCGGGAACGAAGCTCCCGTCTCAGGATCGCTGGCGGTGGTTCGACCTGGTCGGTGATCGTCACTTCGATGAGGCTGCGAGAACTCTTCCGATTCTGATGCAACAGGGCGAGAATGGCGTCGGGTTGGTGATCGGGCTGGCGACGCAGTTCCTTCGGCTCGGCATTGCGGTCGAGGAGGGTGCCGCGGGACTGGAGCGTTCTCTGCCGCGGCATCAGCAGTGGCTCGCCGGCCGGGTTGCGACTCAGGCTCGTCGATGGACAGCTCCGGAGATCGACGCGGCGCTGGCCGGACTACTCGATGTGGACCGGTTCTTGAAGGCGAGCCCGCATACGGACGAACACTTCCTCGAAACGTGGATTCTCGGGCTTCGAGTGCGCGCGGAGGCGGTATGACGGTCAGGCAGAACACGTGGGGAGGCTCCCTTCGGATGGGCGGGGTCGTCGCGGTCATCGTGCTGGCGGCGGTCATGAGCCTCGCGCTGGACCCGGCCCCCATTTCGGCTCAGTCGAGTCTCGAGGCGGTCGAGCGCCTGACCCGACTCGGTCGGACCGAGGAGGCGCGCGCGGCGCTGCTCGAGTGGTGGGACAACGGACGGGACGATGCGCCGCGCCGTGAACTCCAGCGTGGGTTGTGGCTGCGTGGTCGGCTGACCGTTGATCCCGTGCAGGCCGAGCTCGACTTCCAGCGACTCGCGCTCCTGTACCCGAGTGGCCAGTTCACGCCGGACGCCGTGCTTCGGCTCGCGCAGGCCTCGTGGGCCATGGGAGACGAAGCGGAGGCCCGTCGCTACCTCGAGACGCTGGAGCGGGATTACCGCCGGACCGACGCGTGGGAGCAGGCACAGGAGTGGATCGCGGACGCGGGCCCACTCCCCCCGCCGGGAGATACGCCGACCCGTGTCATCGAGTCCCGTGACGAAGACGAAACGAAATCCGCCACGGATGAGGTTGCAGCGGATTCCATGGTCGCTGATCCGGTGGAGGCCGACCAGACGACCGTCGAGATCGATACCGCGGAGGCTGACCCGGTGATGAATTACTTCGTGCAGCTCGGCGCCTTCGCGGACGATGAACGGGCCCTCAAGCTGTACGAAGAGGTCGTGGCACGGGGGATCGACGTACGGGTCGTGCGGGTCGAGGGGAGTCAGTTCACCCACGTGAGAGTGGGCCGCTTCGCCGAGCGCTCGGCCGCGGTCGAACTCCTCGAAGAACTGACCGCGCAGGGCATCCGGGCAGCGCTGGTCCGGGACGACCGCGCGGAGCACCCAGCCGGGAACTGACGAGGCCCCTCAGCCAGTCGGCATCCCGGAGTTCCATAAGTCCACGACGATCTTCCATGACCCGTCAGCCTGCTTCTTCCACGTGTGGAAGTCGCGCACCACGTCGCGCCCTGGTTCTTCACCGTCGCGATGGATGGTGATTTCCCCGATCGCAAAGGTCCACCCGATGTCTCCGGAGGCCGCGACCTCCACGCGAATGAGTTCGAAGTCGAGCTCGACCCCCGGCGTGACGATGAAGCCGAACTGGTAGTTCTGGACACCCTCGAGTCCCTCGTCGACGATGTCCGCGTTCGGGGGAATCATGATCGCCGTCGCATCGTACATGGCGACGACTGCATCCGAGTCCTTCGCTGATGCAGCGGCCTGGTACGCCAGCGCGGCGGCGGTGAGGGATTCGAGCTCCGCTTCCCCGGAGGTGTCGGCGACGTTCGATGGATCTGACTGGCAGGCGGCCAGGATGGTCAGGACTACGAGTGTCACCGCGATCCTGTGTACGATGCCGTGCCGGTTGCTGGATCGCGTCATACCGCCTCCATGACACGCTTCAAGCGCGCCTGCACCTCGTCGGCCATCGGACCGAGGTCGTCTCTGCCCGCGACCGCGAGCTGCTGCACCGGGTCGAGGATCGAGACGACGGACGTGTCGGGCTCGGACCCCTCGTAGACGACGACATTACACGGCAGCAGAAGGCCGATGTCGTCCTCTTCGAGGAGCGCGCGGTGGGCCAGGGGCGGGCTGCATGCGCCGAGAATGCGATACGGCCGAAAGTCGACGTCGAGCTTGGACTTGAAGGCGGCCTTGATATCGATCTCGGTCAGAACGCCGAACCCTTCGGCGGCGAGCGCCTCTCGAACCTTCGCCTCGGCATCCTCCACCGAGGCGTTCAGGACCTTCTTGAATCCATACTTCAGTTCGCTGCTCATCATTCGTCTCCGATGGTACCGACGTACTTCGCGGGAATGGGATACTCTCTCGTCTCGGCCTGCCAGAAGACCGAGACGACCCACCAGCGCGTGCCGTCATACAGAAGTTGGAAGGAGTTGATGCCGCGCTGGAAGGGCCGGGTGTCGGCGCGACTGCGGAACGAGACGTACGTGCTGAAGACGTGCGCGATGTTGCCGAAGCGTTCGGTGACGCGGCCGACCTCGGCCTCGACGAATCCATCCCGCTCCAGGGTCTCACCGATCCGCCGAGGATAGTCGCTCGGGGGAATGATGGCTCGGCCCCATCGCCCGTCGTCCGTAGGTCCCGTAGGACTGAGGGTCGCCTCCTCGAGGAAGAGCGTATTCCACCGATCCCAGTCGCGTGCCTCGCCGGCGTCTCCAGAGATCACATCGTAGACTGCGGTGATGATCGCGTCGATCGACTCGACATCCGCTGGATCGGCGTCCTGAGCACGCGTCGTCTGCGGGTACGCGAGGGCCAGCGCGGCAACGGCGGCGAGCACCTTGAGTGATCGCGCCTGACGCGCGAGGAGACCGGGTATCAGGATCATGTTGGACTTCCTCGAAGTAGTGGATTCCGTCGCGGGTGAGACCGACTCCGGCGATCGTGCCGGTGCCCCGTCTTGAGCGCCCCTCCTACCGAGATAAGTTCACAGATGGCTTCGAGCGACACACCCCTCATGCAGCAGTGGCGAGAAGCGAAATCCCGTCACCGTGATTCGCTGCTCTTCTTCCGCGTGGGTGACTTCTACGAGCTCTTCCATGAGGACGCCGAGGAGGGTGCGAAGCTGCTTGGCCTGACGCTCACGTCGCGCAACAATGGAGCCGCGGCGCGGGTTCCGCTGGCCGGCGTCCCGGCCAAGGCACTCGACGATTACCTCGCACGGCTCGTGAAGCTGGGACGTCGCGTGGCGATCTGCGATCAGGTCGAGGATGCCGCCGAGGCGAAGGGCATCGTGAAGAGAGAGGTCACCGAGACGGTGACGCCCGGTACGGTGCTGGCGGATGGCCTCCTTGCCGAGCGGAAGAACAACTTCCTCGTCTCCGTCGTGGCCGCCGGGGACCACGACTATGCGATCGCCGCGATCGACGTCTCGACGGGGGACATGGTGGTCCAGGCGGTTCCGACCGAAGAGCTGAGGGCGGAGCTCGGACGTCTCGAGCCCTCGGAGGTCCTGGTGCCGCGCGCGCTCGCCGAGGACGTCGAGCTGGACCGAGCGGTCCCGGGCGGCGTTCCGCGGACCATCCGGGACGACTGGATGTTCGAGGAGGACGTCTGCGGTCCCGAACTGCTTCGCGTCTTCGCGCTCCAGTCGCTCGATGGCCTGGGCTTCCAGTCGGACGATACGAGGCTCGTTCGTGCGGCGGGTTCGCTCATTCAGTACCTCGCAGAAATCCGCCCGGCCGGAGTGACCCATCTGAAACCGGTCCGTATCCAGCGGCCCGGGCGGATCATGCTGCTCGACGAGATGACGCGCCGGAACCTCGAATTGATCGAGCCGATGCGCGGAGGGGAGGAGGGCGGCACGCTCCTCGACGTACTCGATGACACCGTGACCGCGATGGGTGGACGCCAGCTGCGACGGTGGGTGCTCGAGCCGCTCGTGGGTCCCGAGGAGATCTGGGCTCGTCAGGAGGCGGTGACGGAGCTGGTCGAGGCGCCCGAGCTGAGGCAGCGTCTCCGCGACGCGCTTTCCGGTGTGAGCGATCTCGAGCGTCTGGCCGGGAAGTTCGGTACGCTTCGGGTCGCTCCCAGGGACCTCATGAGCCTGCGGCGCTCTCTGGAGCGGCTGCCGGCGATCCGGGAATCGTGCTCGCAGGCATCGTCCGAGTTGCTCCGATCGCTAGGCGTGGAGATCGACTTGCTGGAGGATGTCCGGGACCTCCTCGCCCGGGCGATCTCAGACGATCCGCCTGCGACCCTTCAGGACGGGGGCGTCATCCGTGAGGGGTGGTCGACCGAACTCGACGAAATCCGTGAGGTGCGGGACGGAGCGCGCGACTTTATCGCAAGCCTGCAGGTCCGGGAGCGCGAGCGCACGGGGATCAGCTCACTCAAGGTCGGCTTCAACAAGGTCTTCGGGTACTACCTCGAGGTCACGAAGGCCAACCTCGACAAGGTGCCGGATGACTTCGTTCGCAAGCAGACCCTCACCAACGGAGAGCGGTATTTCACCCCTGAGCTGAAGGAGTGGGAGGAGAAAGTCTTCGGTGCGGAAGACCGGATCGGAGGTCTCGAGATCGAGCTCTTCTCCGCGGTACGCGAACAGGTCGGGCAGGCCGTGACCCGGCTCCAGGACTCAGGTGCGCGTGCGGCGTCCCTGGACGTTCTCGGCACTCTGGCCCAGGTGGCGGTGCGCTACGAGTACGTTCGGCCCGAGGTCCACACCGGCTTCGATCTGGACATCCGCGCGGGCCGTCACCCGGTCGTCGAGACGATGATGCCTCGCGAGGAATTCATTCCGAACGATCTGGTGCTCGATGACGACGGGTACATCGTCGTGCTCACCGGGCCGAATATGGCGGGCAAAAGTACCGTTCTGCGCCAGATCGGCCTTATCCAGCTGCTCGCCCAGATCGGCTCGTTCGTCCCTGCGGACGCTGCCCGGCTCCCGGTCGCCGATCGGATCTTCACGCGCGTGGGCGCCTCCGACAACCTGGCCCGTGGACAATCGACGTTCATGGTGGAGATGAGCGAGACTGCGGCGATCGTGCATGGTGCGAGCGACCGGAGCCTCGTTCTCCTGGACGAGATCGGGCGGGGGACGTCCACGTATGACGGCGTATCGATCGCGTGGGCGGTGACCGAGCACGTGCACGAGCACATCGGCGCGAAGACCGTGTTCGCGACCCACTATCACGAGCTCACGCAGCTCGGTGATCTGCTCGATGGCGTGAAGAACATGAACGTGTCCGTCCGCGAGGTCGGAGAGGAGATCGTCTTCCTTCGCCGGCTCGCCGACGGAGGTGCGGATCGCTCGTACGGGATTCAGGTGGCCCGCCTCGCAGGGCTTCCCGACGGAATCGTGGCTCGCGCTCGGGAACTTCTGTCCGAGCTGGAGGGAACACATACGGGAGGCGGCGAGGGGCTGGGACGTCATGGCGCGCACCGGCCGGAATCCGAGCCCCCTCTGGATCAGCTTTCCATGTTCACTGTGGAGCACCCGATGGTCGCGCGTCTCAGGGCGCTCGACCCCGACGAACTTTCGCCGCGGGAAGCTCTCACGATTCTCTACGAACTCGGCAGCGTCGCGCGACGCGGGGATGACGGTTGAGGCCAACCCGAGCGGTCCTGAGCGTGGTGGTGGGCGTCTCGTCCGTCGCGTGTGGTGCCGACGCGGAGATCGAGCAGCCCCGGCCGCTCTCGGCCGAGATCCCGATCGAATACCCCCTTCAAATGTGGGATGAGGACATGGAGGGCGAGACGCTCCTACGCGTTCGGGTGGGAGACACCGGTGGCGTCGACAGCGTGGAGGTCGTCGAATCCTCCGGACATCTCTCGTTCGACTCGGCGGCCGTGAAAGGGGCACGGCAATTGCGGTTCTCCCCGGCGCGGCAGGATGGAAAGCGGATCGAGGTCTGGGCTCACGTGCCCGTTCGGTTCTCGAAACGTCCACGGCCGGACACATTGGGTATCGAACCGAGTCCCTGAGCCTCTCCGAAAGGAACAGACATGGCTGAGCGCCATCTCCGGCCGTACGACAGCGTCCTCGATCTCATCGGCTGGACCCCGATGGTGCGTCTGCACTCTGTCACCGACGGCAGTCCCACCCCCCTGTACGCGAAGTGTGAGTTCTTCGGACCGGGTGGTTCGATCAAGGATCGAATCGGGTTGGCGATGATCGAGGCGGCGGAAGCCGAGGGCACGCTGAGACCCGGGGGCACGGTCGTCGAGGCGACCGGAGGAAACACCGGCCTCGCCCTGGCGATGGCCGCGTCGCTCAAGGGGTACAGATGCATCTGTACGATGCCGGACAAGATGAGCAGCGAGAAGGTGAAGCTTCTGCGCGCGTTCGGGGCCGAGGTCGTCATCACGCCGACGGCCGTACCGCCGGATCACCCGGATCACTACTTGGTGAAGGCTCGGAGCATCGCGGCAGAGACGCCCGGAGCCGTGATGGCGGATCAGTTCTACAATCAAGCGAATCCGAACGCGCATTACGCGACGACGGGACGGGAGATCTGGGAGCAGAGTGAGGGGCGTGTCACCCACTTCGTCGCATCGGCCGGTACGGGCGGGACCATCACCGGGGTCGGGCGCTACCTGAAAGAGCAGAACCCGGACGTGACGATCGTCGGGGTCGACCCCGAAGGCTCGATGATCGCACCGTTCTTCAACACGGGGGAGAAGGTCGAGGGGCATCCCTACAAGGTCGAGGGGATCGGGAACGACAAGATTCCCGGCACGCTCGACCTCGACGTCGTGGACGAGTACCTCAGCTTCGGCGACGGCGAGGCGTTCCGGATGGCTCGGAGGGTGTCGCGCGAGGAGGGCCTCTTCGCCGGCGGCTCCGCCGGGCTTCTGGTCCATGCGGCTGTCGATGTCGCCCGGCGAATCAACGACCCGAATGCGTTCGTCGTGACGCTCGTGTGTGACTGGGGGGAGCGATATCTGAGCAAGACGTACGATGACGACTGGATGCGCGAGAACGGCTTCCTGGAGCGCCCGAAGCGCAACACGGTGCTGGAGGCCCTCGACGCGAAAGAGAGTCGGGTCGGGTCTCTCGTCAGTGTGGAGCCGACGACGCCCGTCCGGATCGCCCTCTCGGCGATCACGGCCCACGACATCGGTCAGCTTCCGGTGATCCGGGACGATGCGTGTATCGGGTCGATCACCGAGGGTCGACTCATGGCACAGGTGATCGAGGATCCGACACTCCTAGACAAGCCGGTGGAGTCGATTATGGGGGCTCCGTTTCCCGTGCTCGACGGACATGTCGACTCGGAGGAGGTTCGACCTCTGCTCGCGCGCGACAACGCCGCGTGTCTCATTCGGAATGGGGGGGCTCTGGTCGGCATCATCACCCGGTACGACCTCGTCCGCGCGATGACGTCGTGACGAGCAGGGCCCTGTCGTGAAGGTCGCGGTCCTCATGGGCGGGACGTCCGACGAGAGGGACGTTTCCCTCGCCTCGGGCGCCCAGGTCGCTGGCGCACTGCGTCAGGCCGGGCACGAGGTGGTGGCGGTGGACACGGTTCGCGGCCCGCTCTCGGCCGAGGCGGAAGCCGCGCTCGTCTCGTCGGGTGTGGGTCAGCTGCCACCCGAGGCGAACGCACTCTCTGCGATGGACGAGGGCGAGACCGTCGGACTGGTTCGAAGTCCGTCCCTTGCCATGGTCGACGTCTTCTTCCTCGCACTGCATGGAGGGAGCGGGGAGGACGGGACGATCCAGGCTCTTCTCGACGTGGCCGGCGTGGCGTACACCGGTAGTGACCGACTCGGGTGCTCGCTCGCGATGGATAAGGAAGTCACCAAGCGCCTCCTGAGGGATGCGGGCATTCCGACCCCGGACTGGCTCGTCGGGCCGGTCACGGCGGAGGAGGTCGAGGCGGTGCTGGGCTTACCGGTTATCGTCAAAGCCGCCAGTGGGGGGTCGTCGCTTCGTCTCGCGCTCGCGCACGATCGTGCGGAACTCGACGAGGTCATCGCCGAGAGCAAGGGGTGGGATGACGTCGTGCTGTTCGAGCGATACTGCGCCGGACGGGAATTCACGGTCGGAGTCGTGGGCGGTGACACGTATCCGGTCGGGGAGATCGTGCCGGAGCACGAGATCTTCGACTACGAGTGCAAGTATCAGCCGGGCATGGCCCAGGAGATCTTTCCGGCCGATATCCCGGTTACGTTATCCGACCGCCTGCGCTCCCTGGCCCTCGAGGTTCACGGCGCCTTGCGGCTCCGAGATTACTCGCGCGTCGACTTCATTGTCGACGACGAAGGTGAGCCGTGGTGTCTGGAAGCCAACGCGCTACCCGGCATGACCGCGAACAGCCTTCTGCCCAAGGGAGCAGCTGCGGCGGGCGTGGAGTTCCCCGAGCTGTGCGACCGGATCACGCGACTCGCGCACGGCCGGTCCCGCGGTCATTCTTTCTGACCTCCCACGGCTCACGGCCGGCTGGATGGCCGCCCGAGCCCGGGGAGCAGAGCAGGACGGATTCCTAGGAACCTGCCCCTGAGCCGGGGGTTCGATAGAAGTCGCACTCGGGGGTGGCCCGAGCAGACGTTTTAGCGATGCGGACGCCATGAGCTACCAAAGCGGCTTCGGATACGATTCACTCGGCATGTCGCTGCGCCCGACACCGATGGTGAAACGGCTTCTGATCGCGAACGTCGTGATCTTCGCGATCACGCTTCTGCTTCCGGCCATCGTTGGGGACTGGCTCGCATTCCAGCCCGCTCGCATCGTCTTCCGGCCGTGGGCGCCACTCACCTACATGTTCGTGCACGCAAGTCTCGGGCACCTGTTCTTCAACATGCTCATGCTTTTCTTCTTCGGGCCCCCGCTCGAGGGACGCTGGGGTGAGCGTGAGTTCTTGAAGTTCTACCTGATCTGTGGTCTCGGTGGGGCGGTGCTCAGCTTCCTCTTCCTGCCGAACTCGATCGTTGGCGCCTCCGCCGCCCTCTATGGCGTCATGCTCGCCTTCGCGATGAATTGGCCGCGCGCGCCGATCTACGTGTTCGGTATCTTCCCCGTCGAGGCGCGTTTCCTGGTCGGGTTCATGGCGCTGGTCGCGCTTCTGAGCGCGACGGGGAGTGCACAGGGCAGCAACGTGGCTCACCTAGCCCACCTCGGTGGTCTGATCACCGGCTGGATCTATCTCAAGGCCGACTGGCGGGCCGGTGCAACGGTAGGCAACATGCGCAAAGCCGCGACCCGGACGCGTCGCCTGGCCATCGTTCCGAGAGACGAGTCCGAAGACGAGCAGATTTCATCGCGTGTCGGCTCGAAGGGTAGCGAGGATAGTGCGTTGTACGACAAGGTCGACGCCGTCCTCGACAAGATCTCCGCGGAGGGCATGTCCGCCCTGACGCCGGACGAGCTGGAGCTTCTCGACCAGGTTTCGAGAAAGCACCGGACCAACTAGCCAGCAGCGCCGCCACCGACCCCGCGTCTTCGGTCGTTTGGTCGCGGCGAGCGCGGACGATTCTCACCAGATCCGCTCCTCACGACCCGATGAGCTGACAGTTCCGATCGCCGGCTTGCAACCGGAAATTGGCCCGCCTACACTCGAACGCCCCCCTTTTGCGGGGTCTCGTGCGAGGTCCCGGGGGACAGCTTGGAGGGGCCCGCCGACGTTCGAAGCCGGATACCGGCGGGCTCCGCTTCATCGAACCCGGGAGGATTCCGAATGGCGTCGGCGAAGGAGTACACCACGGACCACATCCGCAACGTCGCGGTCCTCGGGCACGGTGGGGCGGGGAAGACGACGCTCATCGACGCCCTCTGTTACGTCTCCGGGACGTCGAAGCGCCTGGGGAAGGTCGATGACGGCACGGCGGTCACGATGCATGCTCCGGAAGAGCACGCGCACGAGATTTCGATCCAGCTCACGCCCGCGTACGCGGAGCACATGGATACGAAGATCAACCTCCTGGACACTCCGGGTTACCTGGACTTCACCGGCGAGGCTCTGTCAGCCGTCCGGGTCGCGGACGCGGCGATCATTGTCGTGAGTGCGACGGCGGGAGTCGAAGTCGGAACGGAGCGCGTCTGGCGGTACTGCCAGGACCGCGGGATTCCGCTGATCTTCTTCGTCTCGATGATGGACAAGGAGCACGCGGACTTCGAGGGCGTGTTCCAGCAGATCAAGACGCGGCTCACGGAGCAGGCGCTGCCGGTGGAGATCCCCGTCGGAGAGGGAGACGACTTCCACGGCATCATCAACCTCTTCAGCGAAAGGGCCCACATCTACAAGTCGGGTACGACGAAGGGGGAATACGACGAGTCGGAGATCCCCGATGAGCTGAAGGACAAGGAAGCTCAATGGGAGACGGAGCTGCAGGAGACGCTCGCGACCACGGACGAGAGTCTTCTGGAGGCCTATCTCGAAGGCGGTCATATTTCCCGCGAGGAGGCGATCGATGCGATGGCCCGGGGGATGGCTCGCAAGGACGTCTTCCCGGTGTTCTGCGGCGCCGCGAACAAGACGTTCGGGATTCGAGCCCTCCTCAGGAAGCTCGTCGAGTTGTGCCCGAATCCTGCGGAGGCCGCCCCCGAACTCGTCGGCGAGACCGAATACGTGGCCGACGACAGTGGGCCCCTTGCGGCTCTCGTGTTCAAGACTGCCGCCGAGCCGCACGTCGGCGAGCTCTCGTACTTCCGGATCTTCTCCGGAACGGTGTCCAACGGAGCGGAGGTGTCCAATGCGTCCGACGGGAAGCCCGAGAAGCTGAATCATCTGTCGATTCCGCTGGGCAAGGAACGCAACGAGGTCGGAACGTTGCACGCGGGAGACATCGGTGTGGTTGCCAAGCTCAAGCACACGCACACGAATGACACGTTGTGCAGTGCCGGACAGAAGATCCCACTCACCCCGATCGAGTTTCCGAACGCGGACATCGCGATTGCGATCAAGGGCGCGACTCGCGCGGATGAGGACAAGTTGGGTGAGGTGCTGCCCAAGCTTCACGAGGAGGATCCGACGTTTTCGGCCTCCTTCAACCCCGAGCTGCATCAGACCATCGCCCGGGGGGTGGGTGAGCTTCACCTGGACGTCCAGTTCGAGCGGATGGAGCGAAAGTACGGGGTGAAGGTCGAGACCGAGCAGCCCCGGATCGCGTACCGCGAGACGATCACGAGGCAGGGAGAGGGACAGGGTCGGCACAAGAAGCAGTCCGGCGGCCGCGGTCAGTTCGGTGACTGCTGGATTCGCCTGCGTCCGAACCCTCGTGGGGCCGGATACGAATTCGTCGACTCCATCAAGGGTGGCGTCATTCCGGGCAAATATGTGCCGTCCGTCGACAAGGGGATTCGCGAGGCCGCCGGACGAGGTGTGATCGCGGGCTATCCCCTCGTCGACTTCGCCGCCGAATGCTACGACGGCTCGTACCACTCGGTCGATTCTTCGGACATCGCGTTCAAGCTTGCGGGCTCGATCGCGTTCAGGGTGGTGGCGGAAAAGTGCAGCCCGGTGCTTCTGGAACCTGTCGTTGAGGTTACGGTCACCACCCCTGACGAATACGTCGGTGACGTGATGGGTGACCTCACGTCACGGCGCGGCAAGGTCCAGGGCATGGACCCGGACTCGGGCCGGACTCACGTACGGGCCGTGGTCCCGGAGTCCGAGCTCTACAAGTACGCCGCGACACTTCGGTCGATGACGCAGGGCCGGGCCCATCACAATCGCACGCTGGCCGGTTACGAGCCTGCGCCGGATTCGGTGGCTCAGAAGGTGCGCGCGGAACGAGAGGAAGACGCCTCACACTAGACATGCCGGCATGGCATCGATCGCCATCCGGGCCGGGGTGAAGACGAAGCGAAGCATCGCTCTCCGAGGGATGAATCGCCCGCCGCGGCGGTGTGTGGGCGGGGGTAACCGTTCGGCGACCGCGGGGTAACCGACAGGTCGGCACAGGGGTTTCGGGCGCCCGCTCGACCCGCTCTGAGAACAGGTTCGAACTCCAGAACGGATTCGGGGTGAAAAGCCGTTCAAAGAAGTGTCATGAAGGGTATTTGCTCGTGGCTCTGCGCGCGCGAGGACGTATCACAACCGCGATTATGAGCCGACCTCAGATCGAAGTTTTGTACTCCCACTGGAGTTTCCATGCGCCGCGTGGCGACACTCTATCGGACGACCGTCGGGAAGAAAGTCCTGATGGCGCTATCCGGAGTCGTGCTGTTCGGGTTCGTGTTCGCGCACATGCTCGGCAACCTCAAGATGCTGGTTCCCCCGTCGGATGGGCATTTCGCGATGGACGTGTATGCCGAGTTCCTTCGCGAGGTGGGCTATCCGCTGCTGCCTCACGGAGGACTGCTGTGGATCGCACGGTTCGTGCTACTCGGTGCTGTCGCGGTCCACGTTCTCTCTGCCGTGCAACTCGCCCAGCTCAGTCGAGCGGCTCGGCCTTCGGGGTACGCGAGGGAGGACAGTCTCAGCCTGTCATACGCATCTCGTACGATGCGGTGGGGAGGGGTGATCCTGCTCCTCTTCGTGGTGTATCACATCCTGCACTTCACCACTGGACAGGCACACTCTTCGTTCGTGTACGGTGCGGTGCACCAGAACTACGTCAACGCATTCCAGAACCCGGCGATCTTCGCGGTCTACCTGATCGCCCAATCGGCACTCTGCCTCCATCTGTATCACGGGGTCTGGAGCTTCTTTCAAACGCTCGGCCTGAGCCACCCCAAATACAATCATCTCCGACGCCCCTTCGCCGCGGGCTTCGCGATCGTGGTGTTCGTGGGGTTCCTCACGCCGCCGACGCTGGTCCTCACCGGCGTCATTTCGTAGCGCTCCGGCGCTGAGAAAGGTCAGTCCGAAATGGAGCTGAACAGCCGAGTCCCCTCGGGACCGATCGCCCAGAAATGGGACAAGCACCGCTTCGACATGAAGCTGGTGAACCCAGCGAACAAGCGGAAATACGACGTCATCATCGTGGGGACGGGGCTCGCCGGCGCGTCCGCGGCCGCGACCATGGGAGAGCTCGGGTACAACGTGAAGGTCTTCACGTACCACGATTCGCCGAGGCGCGCGCATTCCATCGCGGCTCAGGGTGGGATCAACGCGGCGAAGAACTACCAGAACGATGGCGACAGCATCTTCCGCCTCTTCTACGACACGGTGAAGGGCGGTGACTTCCGGTCACGGGAGGCCAACGTGTACCGGCTGGCGCAGATCAGCCTGAACATCATCGACCAGGCAGTCGCGCAGGGCGTGCCGTTTGCCCGCGAATACGGTGGTCTTCTCGCCAACCGGTCGTTCGGTGGTGCCCAGGTGTCGCGGACGTTCTACGCACGAGGCCAGACGGGTCAGCAGTTGCTGTTGGGGTGCTATCAGGCGCTCGAACGTCAGATTCACGAGGGCACCGTCGAGATCGCGACCCGACACGAAATGATGGATGTGATCATGATCGACGGGGTCGCACGCGGCATCGTGACGCGTGATCTCGTCTCCGGCGAAATGAGGTCGTTCACCGCTGACGCGGTCGTTCTCGCCACCGGTGGATACTCGAACGTCTTCTTCCTCTCGACCAACGCGAAGCATTGCAACGTCACGGCTACGTGGCGGGCGCACCGCAGAGGGGCGGGCTTCGCGAATCCGTGCTACACGCAGATTCACCCGACATGTATCCCTCCGTCGGGAGACTATCAGTCGAAGCTGACCCTGATGAGCGAGTCGCTACGGAACGACGGGCGCATCTGGGTTCCGCGGGAGGCCGGAGACCGCCGCCCGGCGAGTCAGATCTCCGAGGGTGAGCGCGACTATTACCTCGAGCGCTTCTACCCCTCCTTCGGGAACCTCTCGCCGCGTGACATCGCGTCCCGCCGGGCGAAGGAAATGGTCGACGGCGGGCACGGAGTCGGCGAGCTGCAGAACGGCGTCTATCTCGACTTTAAGGACGCGATCGCTCGACTCGGTCAGGATGCCATCAGCGAGCGGTACGGAAATCTGTTCGCGATGTACGAGAAGATCACCGGAGAGGATCCGTACACGGAGCCGATGCGGATCTACCCGGCGCCGCACTACACGATGGGTGGCCTGTGGGTCGACTACGACCTCATGACGAACGTGCCGGGTCTGTTCGCCATCGGTGAAGCAAATTTCTCGGATCACGGGGCCAACCGTCTGGGCGCCAGCGCGTTGATGCAGGGGCTCGCGGACGGCTATTTCGTGATCCCGCTGACGATCGGGAATTACCTGGCGCGCATCACCCAAACGGACGTGCCCGCGGATCACGCGGCGGTGAAAGACACGGAGCGAGAGGTGGCGGACCGCCTCGATCGACTCATGTCCGTGAACGGCAAGCGGACGGTCGATTCGTTCCATATCGAGCTGGGGCGCATCATGTGGAATGCATGCGGGATGGAGCGCAGCGAGTCCGGGCTCAAGGACGCACTCGCCAGGATCCCGGAGCTGCGTGACGAATTCTGGCAGGATGTCCTCGTCCCGGGCTCGGCAGCCGATCTGAACCAGTCGCTCGAAAAAGCCGGGCGAGTGGCGGACTTCATGGAGTTCGCCGAGACGATGTGCTACGACGCGCTCGCGCGCGACGAGTCGTGCGGGGCGCACTATCGAGTCGAGCATACCACGCCGGACGGCGAGGCGAAGCGAGACGACGAGAACTTCGCGCACGTAGCGGTGTGGGAGTTCAACGGCATCGGGGAAGCGCCCTCGCGGCACGAGGAAGAACTGGTGTTCGACAACGTTCAGCTCTCCACTCGGAGCTACAAATAGATGAAGCTGACTCTCCACGTCTGGCGTCAGAACGGCCCGGGCGATGCGGGGCGACACGAGCGATACGAGGCTTCCGATGTCTCGGAGCACATGTCGTTCCTCGAGATGCTCGATGTCGTCAATGAGCGTCTGACCGAAGACGGCAACGAGCCCATCGCGTTCGAGCACGACTGTCGCGAAGGGATCTGCGGTTCATGCGGCATGATGATCAACGGCGTTCCGCACGGTCCGAAGTCACTGACGACGGCCTGCCAGCTCCACATGCGATCCTTCGAGGACGGGGACGAGATCTGGATCGAGCCGTGGCGCGCGTCGGCGTTCCCTGTGCTCAAGGATCTCGTCGTCGATCGGAGTGGCTTCGACCGGATCATCCAGGCTGGCGGCTACATCT
>CALHIO010000164.1 GCA_938030915.1 uncultured Gemmatimonadota bacterium | reverse complement strand
ATACGCGAAGACGGACCGACTCTCGTCGCCAAGGCTCACCAAATCCGTCGCGGGCCATGTGCCTGCCGCCTCGCCGTAGTCCGTATTGCCTCTCACCACGGCCACCGGTGCGATGAGGGCGAGTCGCTCCAGGATCTCCGGACCGCCGACGTCTCCGGCATGCAGGATCAAGTCGCTCCCTTCGAGGGCCTCGACGGCCTCGTCTCTCAGAAGCCCGTGGGTATCCGAGATCACGCCTATGGTTCGCACGACCGTTCTCCCATGGTATTGTCGGCCCTACGTCTGACGGTCGCCTCCACCCTCGCCTCGAAGCAAGCCGATGGAACTTCCCTTCTATACGCTCGATGTCTTCACCGACCGGACCTTCGGCGGCAACCCATTGGGCGTCTTTCCCAACGCCACCCATCTGCCGACCGACCTCATGCAGAGGATCGCGCTCGAGATGAATCTCTCGGAAACGGTGTTTCTGGGTCCACCGGAGACCGGAGACGGGAACGCGCGCGTGCGCATCTTCACTCCACGGCGAGAGGTACCCTTCGCGGGCCACCCGACCGTCGGCTCGGCGATCTTCCTCGCCGGTGAACTCTCGACCGAGTCCGGCGTGGGAACCGGGGGAGGGTGGTCGGCCTCGGCGGTGCCCGATGCCCCGGCCGACGGTGAGATCACACTCGTGCTCGAAGAGAACGTCGGGCCCGTACCCGTGGTGGTCCGATTCGAGAACGGGACACCGGTCTTCGCCCAGTTCACCACCGCGCTCCTTCCGGAACACCGACCGAACCCCCACCCCCTCGAGGACGTTGCCGCGCTCATCGGTCTCGATGAGACGGACATCGGTGGTGTCGGCCCGCGAGGCTCGGAACTCGGAGTCGAGCAGGTGAGCTGCGGGCTCGAGTACTTCATCGTCCCGGTTCGGACGATCGACGCTGTGCGCCGCTCATCGCTGGACACGGCTCGCTGGCAACGCATGCTCGCAGACGCGTGGGCACACCACGTGTACGTCGTCGCGATGGACGGCGAAGGTGAGGGGGTGGACGTGCATGTGCGCATGTACGCACCCGGCTCGGGTGTCGCTGAAGATCCCGCGACCGGGTCCGCGGCTGCAGCGCTTGGCGGATACCTTTCCGCGGCCGACGGCAGCGACGAGGCATCCCTCGCGTGGGTCGTCGAACAGGGGATCGAGATGGGACGCCCCAGCATCCTTCACGTCGAGGCGGACCGTGCGGGTGGGACGACGTCGGCCGTGCGTGTCGGCGGTGGTGCCGTTCGGGTCAGCCGGGGCACCATGGTCGTGCCCTCCTGAACGACGTGCCACGGGACAGACGTATGAACCGGACATGATGTACTCGACCCCGACATCGACGCGGCGAGCGATCTGCATGATCGTGGGCGTGTGCCTCGCCCTCGCGAGTCCACGCGACGCACGGGCCCAGACGATCCTCGGTCGCGTGCTGGATCAGGTGAACGAAGCACCGGTGGGTGGCGTCATCGTCCGACTCATCCAGCGCGACGGCGCAGAACGCCTGCGTGTCCTGACCGATTCCGTGGGTCGCTTCGTGATCGCTCCGCCGGAAGCCGGTGAGTACATCCTCGCCACGGAACGCTTCGGCTACCTGGAGACCCGGTCTCCCCTGATCGCCCTTCGAATGGACGGCGAGGCTCCGCTCGAGCTCATGATCTCTCCCGAACCCGTCGGGCTGGCCGGACTGGAGGTCTCGGTCGAGGACCTGGCAGCCGAGGAGTTGAGCCAGATGGGGCTCAGCCCGAATCAGCTCGGAAACCGGTGGATCGATCGTGCGGAGATCGACGCCATGCAGATGCCGGGGCTGGCCAAGGACGTGATCCGCTGGCAGAACATCGCCGGGGTCTACATCGACGAATACGACGCCACCGCGGACGCACCTCTCTGTGTGCGTTTCGCGAGACGATCACGGCAGTGTGCGATCACGGTGATCGATGGGATCGTCGTTCCACCCGAGCAGGCGTTCGGGCTGGTCTCGTCGAACGTCGAGGCGATTGCAATTCTCAACCCCACGGACGCGACGACGTTCTACGGGACGGCGGGCGGTGGCGGTGCTGTCCTCTTCTGGTCGAGGAGGGGGCGATAGCGCACGCCGGGATTCTGGTCTTGGCTGCGTCCGGGAGATAGGCTGAGGCAACTTGAACGGAGCTGCCTCATGTCGACCCATCTCGTCACGTCCGTCCGTGCGATGCTGAACGCTCGCGCGCACCTACTCTTCCTCCTCGGCATCTCTCTCGCGCTCGGCGCGTGCGCTGTTCCGGACGCCCCGGCGCAGGACGAGGCCTCCCCTGAACCGTGGAACTGGTCGGAGGAGTTCGTTCGATCTGCAGTCGATCAGGTCAGGGCCGGCCGTGACCTGAACCCCGACTCGTGGCCAGGTGGCGCGCGGGTCGCCGTGCTCCTCTCGTACGACGTGGACAACGAGACGGTTCAGGGGCTGCGCACCGGGAGCATCAGTATCGGTCCCCTGTCACAGGGCCAGTACGGGTCGCGGGTCGCCCTACCCCGGGTGGTCAAGCTGATGAACGAGCAGAACGTCCCGTCGACGTTCTTCTTCCCCGCCTGGAGTCTGAAGCTCGCACCCGAGCAGGCCGACCTGATTCAGGAATCGGGCATGCATGAGATCGCGGTTCATGGCTGGATCCACGAACTCAACACGTCGCTCGACGGGGAGACCGAAGAGCGCCTCCTCCGTCAGGCCGTCGACGAGATCGAAGAGATCACCGGCACGCGTCCCGTCGGCTATCGGGCCCCTTCCTGGAATCACAGTCCGAATACGCTTCGGATCGTCCGGGACATCGGCTTCCTGTACGAGAGTTCGCTCATGGCGGACGATCGGCCCTACGAGCTCGTCCAGGATGGCGAGCCGACCGGCATGGTCGAACTGCCGGTCGAGTGGATCCTCGATGATGCCCCGCTCTTCAACCCGCGCGGAAACAGTTACATGAACCCCCGCGACGTGATGCAGGTCTGGATCGACGAGTTCGACAAGGCGTGGGAGGAGGGCACGATGTTCCTCCTCACGATGCACCCCCACGTGATCGGCCACCGCTCCCGCATCGTCGCGCTCGAAGGGCTCATCGAGCACATGCAGACGAAGGAGGGCGTATGGTTCGGTACCCACGAGGACGCCGCACGCTGGGTCCGACAACAGGCCGGAATGGATTGAGATGATCCTCGACCTCGAAAGGGCGCTGCGCTCGATGCGAGCGGCGCGCACCCACGTCACAGGGATCCTCATCACCGTCGCGCTGGCCGCGTGCAGCCCGGCGGCTGACGACGGTTCCGATGTCATCGCCGCACCGGAAGGTGCGGCCGAGGGCGAAGACACGGCATTCGCCGAGGCGATGACGTACCGCACCCGCGTCGTCATGCTCGGCACCGGCAATCCGAATGCGGATCCGGAACGCTCGGGCCCGGCTGTCGCGGTCGTCGTCGACGATCAAGCCTTCATCTTCGACGCCGGCCCGGGTGTGGTGAGGCGTGCGGCCAAGGCCGCGCGAGATCTCGAGATCCCGGCGCTCGGCGCCGCCCGACTGAATCGTGTGTTCATCACGCACCTCCATTCCGACCACACGCTCGGGCTCCCCGATATCCTCCTGAGTCCTTGGGTGCTGGACCGGCCCGATCGGCTTCAGGTGGTAGGGCCTCCGGGAATCGACGCCATGATGAGCCACATCGTCATGGCCTACGAGGCCGACATCGATCGGCGCATCAACGGACTCGAGCCACGCGATGCGAACCGGGACTCATACATACCCGACGTCGTGGAGACCGAAGGTGGCGTGGTCTACGAGGAGGGCGAGGTCCGGATCGAGGCGATCCCGATCACCCATGGCGACTGGTCGTTCTCCTTCGCCTACAAGGTGACCGGTCCGGATCGCACGATCGTGATCAGCGGAGATGCCGCACCGAGCGAGCCGATCGTCGAGGCGTGCGACGGGTGTGACGTGCTCGTGCACGAGGTCTACAGCGGAGAACGATTCGTGACGCGCCCACCCGAATGGCAGGCGTATCACAGCGTCTTCCACACATCACCCGAGCAGCTCGTCGACATCGCCACGCGAGCCGGTGCGCAGAAGCTGGTGCTGTACCATCAGCTCTACTGGGGCACCGATGACGCAGGGCTTCTGGCGGAGATGCGGTCCGCGGGATGGGACGGCCCGCTTCAGTCTGCAGTCGACCTCGGCGTCTACTGACGGCACTCCGCCATCCCGCGACGAACGAACGAGGGGGCCGGTCCGCGATGGACCGACCCCCTCGATAACGTTCGCCCGGTGCGTCCTCAGGTCACCAGGCAGCCTTCCGGCTGATCGCATTCCGGATCGATCGCCGGTAGCCCGAGATCACTCAGGATCCGGTTCACCTCGCCGAGCTCCATCTGCCAGATCGCGTCCAGCTGCTGCTGATACCCGGTCAGCTCCTCGACGAGGATGTCGAAGATCACAGGCATGTTGTTGCCCGGTCGCCCATCGCCCCGCTCGGACATGGAGAGCAGGTTCGCCAGACGGTTGTTGACGCGAATCGGGAAATTCAGCGGATCCTGCCCGGCCTCGTTGAGGACCTGATAGATCCACTGTTCGACCTCGGACGCTTCCGCGTCGAGTCGCGCACCGGCCTCGGCGAGTCGGGCATCGTCCGATCGCTCCATCCGATTCTCGAGCTGCGCCTTCATGTTGCGCACCATGATCACTTCTCGGTTCGCCTCGGTGACCTTGTCGCGGACCATCTCGCCGAACTCGAACTGTGCCTGCAGGTCGGCATCCGTCACATCCGAGATCCACGGGTTCCGCTGAACCGAGAGAGGCACTGTGAAGACCTCGCCACCCGACGTGAGGCGCACGGTGTAGTCTCCCGGCGGCACCGCCGGTGCGCTGGTCCGGACACCCCAGTAAATCATGCCGGGGAACACCTCGAACGGCTGTGTCCGAAGGTCCCAGTGCACGTAGTTCAGACCGGCCTCGTTCGGGAGTGGTGCGCTGCGGTATCGGCGCTCCGGTCCTGCCTCGGGCGCGCCCGGGTCGGCGGGAACGAACGTACGGAGCACGGCCCCACCGTCATCGAGGATTTCCAGGCGCGCGTCGTCCGAGGCCTCCGACTGCCACCACGAAAGAGTGACACCGCCCGCCGAGCGCGTTGCTGTCGCAGGTGTGAAGAGCTGCGTCTGCTCGGCCATGCCCGGCATCGCCTCACGCAGCGGCGCCATGTTGTCGAGCACCCAGAAGCCGCGACCGTGCGATCCGGCCACCAGCTCGTTCTCCTCGACGATGATGTCGATGATGGGGAGGTCGGGCAGGCCCGGGTTGAGCGGCTGCCAGCGATCGCCGTCGTTGTACGAGATGTAGACGCCACGGTTGGTGCCCGCGTACAGAAGGCCGTCACGGTTCGGGTCCTCACGAACCGCGTGCACGAACGCGCCGTGCGGAATCCCGTCGACGATCTTCGTCCATGACTGTCCGTAGTCCTCAGTCCGCCAGATATACGGGTTGAAGTCATCGAGCAGCGGCTTCCGCACCGAGATGTACGCCCGGCCGGAGTCGAACGACGACGCATCGATCTGACTCACCCGACCGAAGTCCGGCATGTCCGGAGGCGTGACATTCGCCCACGTCTCACCGCCGTTCCGGGTGACATGTACGAGGCCGTCGTCCGAGCCGGTCCAGATCACATCCACGTCGAGCTTGCCCGGCCCGACGGAGAAGATCGTCGCGTAGACCTCGGGTCCGTTCATGTCGCCCGTGATCGGACCGCCCGTACGCTGAAGCGTCATCGGATCGGCCCGGGTCAGGTCGTCGCTCAGCTGCTGCCACGTACGGCCTGCATCCTCGGTCATCCACAGACGCTGCGACGACGTGTAGAGGCGGTTCGGGTCGACCGGGGAGAAGACGATCGGGAAGGTCCACTGCCACCGCTCCCGGATCTCGATCGCCGGCTCGCCGGAGTAGAACCACGGGTACGGATTCACCTCACGGTTCGTCTGCAGCCGACGGTTGAACTTGTCGAGGTACGCGCCGTTGTTGGTGCCCGAGTAGAAGATATCGACGTCCTTCGGATCGGGCGCGATGTACCCAGGCTCGCCACCGCCCGCGCGGTACGCGACCTCCATCGAGCCCTCGGTGATCGACCCGCCACCCCCGCCACCGAAGAAGGGCGCGGCTCCGAAGCCCATGCGGCTCGCATTCCAGTTACCCGGCAGGCACAGCGTCGTGTTGTCCTGCTGAGAGCCGCAGACGTGGAACGGCTCGTGCGCCGTCGTCACGGCATGGTAGAACTGGGCGGTGGAGAACTCCTGGTCCGTCCACTTCCCGCCGGTCGTGTTGCTGACCGCACCACCACCGTCGTTTGCGACGATGAGGTGAGCCGGATCGTCGGGGTCGACCCAGAGATCGTGGAAGTCACCGTGCGTTCCGTTGTTGATCGACTCGTACGTCTCACCCCCGTCGGTCGAACGGAAGAACGACGTGTTCTGCATGTAGACGACGTCCTCGTCCTGCGGATCGGCGAAGACGTGCGTGTAGTAGAACGCGCGTTGGCGGATGGCCCGATCGTCGTTGATCAGATCCCACGTCGCCCCGCCGTCGTCCGAGCGGTAGAGGCCTCCGTTGTCGTTTTCGTAGAGCGCCCATACGCGGTCGGAGTTTGCGCCTGATACCGCGAGCCCGATACGTCCGACCAGACCTTCCTGGGGCATGCCCGGATTACGGGTCATTTCCTCCCAGGTGTCCCCGCCGTCGGTGCTCTTGAACATCCCCGAGCCCGGCCCCCCGGATGACATCTGATACTCCTTCCGATACGCCTCCCAGAGCGCCGCGTACAGAACGTCAGGGTTGTTCGGATCGATCACGATGTCGATCGCGCCCGTCTCGTCGTTCCTGAAGAGGATCCGCTCCCAGCTGTCACCGCCGTCCGTGCTCCTGAAGACGCCTCGCTCTTCACTGGGCACGGAGTACTTCCCGAAGGAGGCGACGTACACGATATCCGGGTTCGTGGGGTGAATCCGGATCTTCGAGATGCCGTGCGAATCCTGGAATCCGATGTGCTCCCACGTGTCTCCGGCGTCGCGGCTGCGGTAGACGCCGTCCCCCGGCAGGATGTTCCCGCGGATACACGTCTCGCCCATCCCGATGAACACTAGGTCCGGGTTGGACTCACTGACGGCCACCGCACCGACCGAAGCCGAGGTGACCTGGAAATCGGTCACCGGGAACCAGTTCTCGCCGGAATCCGTCGTCTTCCAGAGCCCGCCACCCGTGGCGCCGAAGTACCCCTCGTTCGGGCGCCCGCGCACACCGCTGACCGCGATCGAACGACCCCCTCGATCCGGACCGATGTTACGCCACTCGTATCCGGCGAGAAGCACCGAGTCGAGCACGACATCGATCCCTCGGGATTGGGCCTGCGCAGGAGCAGGAGTCAGGAAGGCTGTCGCTACCAGTGCGGCAATCAGAAGAGTCGAGATTTGGGTCGAGTTACGCATGGATGTCGTAAGAGTTGTGAGGGCGTCACGAGCGGCGCGCAAACACACCCCGGCAGAGTCGATCACGTGCCGACCGCATGCCCAGCGGTCCGGGCGCACACCGCAGACGCGATTGTACGCGGTGAAGCCGAGCACGTCGATGTGCTGGGGAGAAGAGCCTTGGGAAAGCTCCCGACGAAATACGTCCGTATGCTGGACCGATGAGGACGTGCGACCGGTCAGCCGGGCAGACGCTTGTTCCTCATTTCCCCCTCTGCCCTCGCCGCCGCCTCGTACCACGCATCGCGGCGCTCCTTATACGCCTTCGGCAGCAGCATCTCATGGATGAGTTCCTTGATCGTGTTCATCCGCCCAGGTCAGCCGAAGTCCCCAAAGAATGGGGGGACATCCCCGGCTCCCTCAAGAACATGCCAGCCTCAGCCCACGTCGGGCTGCATGGCGGCTCCCACTGCTTCCTGAACACGGCTCTTCGGCGGAGCACGCACGATCGAATCGCCGTCACGATACACACGACAACGAGGTCCAGCGTCGGGCTCCCGGGCTGCCCACGGATGTGGCCCCGGGGCCACGTCCTCCCCGTTCACCAGAACCGTCGGTGACCCGCGGTTGATGGCATGCGCAGGGCATTCCGGATCCTCGCTGTTCCACTCGGTCCAGACGGCGGGCACACCGGCGTCACGGCACACCTGAGTGAGGATCTCGCGGGCGAGATCCACGTTCGGGCAGCCGGGATCGAACACGAGCTCGATGTGAAGCTTCAGGCTCAGTGGTGACCTCCAGGGGTAGCGGGCAGGAGGGTGCAGGGGCAACGTACCCTCCCCAACCGATCCCCGGCCACGGTTTCGTTCCCATGCGCCTTTTCCTGCCCCCTGCGCCACTCCGTCTCATGCCGTCGCCGGCTGCAGGCGCGGTGATCGTGATTCTGATCTCGCTGGTGATGCCGAGTCCGTCGCTCGCGCAGGCCACGGACCCACCGGGAGAGACCGAACTTCAGCCAACGCCGGAGCAGCGCTACGGTGACTGGGTGCGTCGTCTTCCCTTCCGTGCCCAGGAGTACTCCTACCGTCGCAGCAACATGATCCGCCTTCTCGACGAGAGTGGTGGTGGACTGTTCATCGCTCCGTCCTCGGACGGACTCACACACGGCGACACGTTCCGACAACTCGAGGATTTCTGGTACTACACGGGGCTCGAGGTTCCCAATTCAATCCTGGTTCTGGACGCCGATCGGGATCGGTCCACCCTCTTTCTGCCGGAGTCGGATTACCGGTTCTCGAACCCCGGTCGCCCCAACGACTTCCCGGGTCGGACCCTGCTGGACGACTACCAGCTGCGCAGTATCGCGGGAATCGAGGAATACCGGTCGATGCGCGATTTCGATGCATTCCTCGCGCAGATGGTGCGGGCCCGACGCGTCCTCCGCGTGAACGGCGGCACGCCGGGGGCACTCGCCATCCCGGAGATGCCAGACTTCGGCGCACTGGATCCGGTTCAGACGATGATTCTGCGGATCCAGTCGGACCATCCGAACGCGCGCCTCCGAAACGCATTCGAGGAGGTGGCACAGGGTCGGAGGGTGAAGAGCCGATACGAGGTCCAGAAGATGCAGATCGCGGCGGACGCGACCGCGCAGGGCATCCTCGCCGCGGCCTCGATGATCCGCCCGGGCGTGGACGAGCGAACGCTCCAGGGGGAGTTCGAGTCGACATGTCGCGCCCTGGGCAGCCAGACCATTCCCTTCACGCCGATCGTGAAGTCCGGTCCGAACAGTCTCTGGCCGTGGCGTGTTCTCGCGTCGCACTACGATCGGCGTAACCGGCCGATCGAGTCCGGCGACCTGGTGATTCTCGACGTGGGATGCGAAATCGACGGATACATCAGTGACGTGGGGAGGACATTCCCGGTCGATGGTCTGTTCACGCCCGAGCAGCGCCAGAGGATGCTGGTGAGTCTTCAGGCCGCCGACGCCATCATCGAGGCGATCCGCCCCGGCATGACCTTCCGTCAGCTGACGGAGATTGCCTACGAGGCCATTCCGGATGAGGAGGAGCGCTACATGCAGACGCCGTCCTTCTTCGGGCATCACATCGGTATGGCCGCCGGAGATCCGGCGCTCATCGACGAGCCACTCGAGCCGGGGATGGTCTTCACCGTCGAGCCCTGGTACTACAACCACGACCTCGAGATCGCCGTCTTCGTCGAAGACGTGGTCCTGGTGACCGAGGACGGCGCCGAAGTCCTGACCAGGAACCTCCCTCGAACGCCGGATCAGATCGAGCGATGGATGGTGGAGAATCGATGACGGACGCGCCGGATATCACCTCGGGCCCAGCATCCACGGCGGGCGGTCACGCGACCGGAAGCTCCGACGATGAGCTGCGCGCTCGCACGGAGGACGGGGGTGGCATCCTGTGTATCCGAAATCCCGAGATTCACCGGGGTTGGAACGGAATCCAATACCGTACCGGCATGTCGGCGAAGAATGTCGGCTCGAAGAAGCTCTCGATGAACGTCGCGACGGTACCCCCGGGTGCGGTCGCGTATGCTCATATCCATGTGGATTTCGAGGTGATGCTCTTCATCCTTCAGGGCCGCGTGCGGCACGAATACGGAGCGAATCTCGAGAAGTCGATGGACAACGAGGCCGGAGATTTCATCTTCATCGAGCCGGGTGTGCCGCACGAGGTCATCAACCTTAGCGACACGGAGCCCGTCATCGCCGTCGTCGCCCGCTCGGATGCTACGGAGTGGGAGAACATCGTGGACGTCCCGTCGAAGCGGAGGCCGGGCGGTTGAGCCGCACCGGGAAGAAGAGATGACCGGAAAGGTCGAGGCGCTCTGGACGAAGCGGGCTCATCGCGGGCCGATGGATCCGGTGGACGAGGTGACCCTCGTCGAGGGCAAGGGGATCGACGGGGATGCCAATTTCGGCCGGTCGAAGCGGCAGGTGACCGTGATCGAGAAGGAGGTCTTCGATCGCATCGTGGCCGATCTGCCCGACGTCGAACCCTCCATGCGGCGGGCGAACGTCATGGTGAGCGGCATCCGGCTGCAGAACACGCGGGGCCACGTCCTCTCCCTGGGCGATGTGAAGATCCGCCTGTGGGGCGAGACTCGACCCTGCGAGCGCATGGACGCTCAGGTGGACGGACTGACCGCCGCACTCGACCCGGAGTGGGCAGGCGGAGCCTTCGGGGTCGTGCTCAACGATGGGCAGATACGCGTCGGCGACGAGGTCTCGATCGAAGGCCCCGCCTGAAGACCTCCCGAGCCTCGTCGGAAATCCGAGGCCCACAGGCTGGGCCGTGCTCCCCGGTTGACTCCCGATCCGCGCAGGACAGCTCCGTTCCTAGCGGTTCTCCAGCAGCCACTTTCGTGCGTCTCCGAGATCGTATCGTCCGTTCATGTTTCCTTGCTGGTCCAAGTACTGGCGCTCCAGTTCAGAGAAGTAGGACGAGATCGGATAGTTCGACGAATAGAGCAGGTTTCGGAAGAGTTCGACGGCAGACCCGGGAGCCCAGAGCCCATCGGCAACGAACCGTATTGTCGTCTCCTCCGAGGAGTAGCCCCCGGGCGCCGATACGACGACGTCGATCTGGGCCGAGTCACCCTCTGCAACGGCCCCCCGGACAAAGAACCCGAAGCCCGCCTGCTCGACCTCGACAGATCCCGTGTCCCCCGTGCCGATCGCGGAGGAAGACTGGCCCGGGTCACAGGACGACGCCCGGCACGGGGCGTTCAGACATCTGGCATGCCGCTGAACCGTGATGCACCTTCGCCGAGTTCCATCACGAGACCCTGGACCCGATCCCCTCATGTGAGGCTCCGATGAGTACTGCACGGGAATTGCTCTGGATGCGCGGAGGCGTCGAGTTCCTCGCTGTGCTCCTCGGGATCTCCGGGTCATTGCTTATCGACGAGTGGCGGGAAGATCGACGTCAGCACCAAGAGCAGCTGACGATCCTCGAGTCGGTCTATGAAGACATCCTCCAGACCGAGCAGTTCATCACGGAGGCCCGTATGCCCGCCTTCCAGGCTGACAGTGTCTGGATGGACTTCTTCTCGAACCGGTGGGAAGACCTCGACGTTGACTCCGTTGCGCGGGCCCTCAGTCGTTTCGGCACCAACGCGAGCTTTCACAACACGTTTCTGGATTTCCGAGAATTCCATCCCCCGATCTCGGGCATGGAGCTCATCATGCAGGACGGGTCATTGAAGGAAATCCGGAATCCTCAGATACGGCGGCTGATCAACCGGCTGATCAAGACGGATCTGCAGTTCGTCCTCAAGAACGTTCAGACAGAAATCGACATGCAGATCGCATTTCGGCAGACGCTCGTCGATCAGGATGATCCCATACTCGCGCGGGTGCTCTCGGTATCGCAGACAGCGCTTCAGAGAGGCTTCGATGGTGACGAATCGGAGCTGGGCCGACAGGCCGAGGAACTCCAATACGTGCTCTCGAAGAACTACGTGAGAACGTACCTGAATCTCAAGAACCGGAACCGCTACTTCATCATGATCTTCATTCGACAGTTCGGGGATACTCTGGCCGAACTCAAGGAGGTGGTCGAGCAGGAACTGGAGGCCGGTGGCCGCGGGACGGGAGCCGTGAGTCCGTGAACCGGACGGTACGCGAATGGGTGAGCCCGTATGCGTGGTGAGTTCTCTGCTTTTCGTGGGGCGAGAAGTCCGCTCCGATCTCGGATCAGAGTCGGGCTGCGGCGATGAGCGTTTCCCGGGCCCGTCGGCGGCGGCGTCCTTCCTGAACCCCGCCTCAGCGCGACTCCTGCTCTTGTGCCAAACCGATTACGGTGTCCTGCGTCGTGCGGATCCGTACCGAGAGCGGGCCCCTCACGCCGGGTGCACTCGGGAGCGTGTACGCCGTCCCACCGCCGACCACCTCCCGTGCCTGAGCAAAGGTCACGAAGCCCTCGGCCGTGGGAGTGAGCGGCATCTCCGCGGGCTCCGTGGAGAGCTAGCCCAGCGTGACCTCCCCCAGCGCTGCCATCGCGTCCCGTAACTGACGGTCACTCAGATAGGGCGCGGGCCCGAAGCGCAGCACGTTCGCGCGGTAGTCGGTTCGCACCCCGCGATCGAGCAACGCCTGATAGAGCCCTTCTGCGTCGGCACATTCAAGCGCGAGGAAGCCGCCCCGATCCTCGAGTGGAACGTCCGACTCCAGACGCGCCACCCGCGGATCGAGATCGAGTGAGAGGAACGCCTCGCACAGCAGGCCCACCTGGTGCTGGCTGATCTCCCGAAGCCGCTCGGGCGTCAGCCCCTGCTCTGCGAAGAAGTCCATGACCGCTGCGGCACGGTACGGTGAAGTCGGATCGTAGGTGGAGCCGGCGAAGCGCGCGGGACCCACACCGTAGCGCACCTCACCGGGGACACGCTCGTCCGCAAGATCGGCGAATTCGGCGAACCATCCGGTCACCACGGGGCGCATGTCGCAACCGGGTGGGACCCGGAGCGCGCAATTCCCCTCTCCAAGCTGCAGGTACTTGTAGCCACCTCCCACCACGAATGCCGACTCCATTCCCTCCAGGCTGAAGGGCACGGCACCGAGTGAGTGATAGCTGTCGATCAGGACTTCAGCTCCGTGCCGGCGACACGCGTCGACGACGGCGGAGAGGTCAGGCACGATCAGGCCGGTCGCGAACAGGACCGACGAAACCATGACGCACGAGGTCCGATCGTCGACCGCGTCGGACACACGCTCGGCCAGCGTGTCGACGGGCTTCGCCGCGACCTTCACGACCTCGAGGCCCTCCTCGGCCAGCCGATCCAGCTGCCGCCGAATTGAATGGAACTCGCCGTCCGTCGTGACGACGCGCGGACGTTCGCGAAGCGGAAGGGCGGACAGGAAACGGACCACGAGCGAGTGCGTGTTCGTCTCGAGCGTCACGTCGCCGGTACAGCCTCCCATGAGCTCGCGGTACCCCGATGCCACCCGGGTCACCTGTTCGGACACCGCCTCCCACTTGCCGTCGGCCATGGCCGCGGCATCCAGCCACGCCCGCTTCTGGCCTTCGAAGGCAACGTCGGGCCATGCCTGGTGCGAGTGGCCTGTAAGAAGCAGCCGGTTCGCGACGTCGAAGTGCGAGTAGTGTGCCGAGAGCGGCGTCGGATGCGCGGACGACGGATCGGCAGCCTCGGCCGACCGGCCGGCGCGGGACTCCGCTGCGGTATCCACGTCCGCGGTCCCCCCGGTCACAGTCTCACCCGGATCTCCCACAGATCCGGAAACAGCGGACGGTTCAGCGTGGTGTGGAGGTATGCGGAGCCCGCGGAGCCTCCCGATCCCTGCTTCGACCCAATGGTCCGTTCCACCATCTTCACGTGCCGGTATCGCCATTCCTGGATCCCTTCATCCAGGTCCACCAGGCGTTCGCACAGCTCGGCGTTTCTCGGGTCGTTGCGATACACGTCCACCAGCACAGCCTGAAGTCCATCAGAAGGCTCGATGGGCGCGGTGACGTCACGTTCGAGCTGCTCCGGCGGGAGCTGGTACCCCTGAGCGGACAGGTATTTCAGCACCGCATCCCAGAGGGTTGGCGCGGACCAACGCGCTTCGAGCGACGCTCGCGCACGAGAGCCTTCGGGAAAGCGCTCTACGGAGGCGCGGGCTTTCCTCCCGAGCGAGAACTCGAGCGCACGGAACTGATCGCTCTGGAACCCGCTCGCACTTTCGAGCCGCTCGCGGAACGTCAGGAACTGGGTGGGCGTCATAGTCTCGAGTACGTCGAGCTGGGACACGAGCACCTTGAGGATCGTAAGCACCCGCTTGAGCGTGTGCTGAGCTCTCGGTGCATCTCCATTGGCGAGTAGCTCCGCACAGTAATCGAGTTCGTGCAGGACGACCTTGAACCAGAGCTCATAGACCTGATGGATCACGATGAAGAGCATCTCGTCGTGCTCGACATCCTCACGAGGATCCTGGAGCCCCAGGAGTTCGTCGATCTTGAGGTACCTACCGTACGTGACGGCCTCGGACATGAATTCCTTCCGTTCAGTGGCCCCGAAGGGGCTCGGTGCCCTCACCCGCCGTCATGCCACGACGACGAGAGCGGAGAGATAGAGGAAATACGAGAGCAGCAGCAAGCCTCCTGTGACCCGTCCGATCGGCCACCCCCTCCACGCGTAAACGGCCATGAATGTGGACGACAACATCATCACCGGCACATCAAACGCCAGGAAGCGACTCGAGGCGGGAATCGGCTCGGCGCTCAATGTCGCGGCGACACCCATGATGGCGAGGACATTGAACGTGTTGCTGCCGATGATCGTGCCGATGGCCACATCGGACCGACGCTCCCGCGCGGCGAGCACCGCCGTGGTCAATTCGGGTAGAGAGGTACCGATGGCGAGGACCGTCAGGCCGATGACCGTCTCGGACACATAGAAGCTCTGTGCGATCTCCACAGCCGAGTCGACGAGGAGTTCGGCGCCGAGCGGCAGAGTCACGATCCCGAAGAGGATACTCACCGCGATCGTGACGGGGCGTGTCGGCATGCCGAGGACCCAGTCCAGTGGAGTGGACGGATCCACATCCTTCCTCGCGTGAAGGGTCGAACGCGCGGTGGCGGCCATGATCGTGACGAAGGCGCCCAACAGGATGACGCCCCCACGCGGGCCGAGCTCGTCCAGGCCGACCAGAATGGCGAATCCGACAATCGCCAGGGCCATGATCACAACGTTTCGTCGGGCCACCCCACCTTCGGGAAGCATCGGAAAGACCAGCGCGGACGCCCCTCCGACCAGAAGCACGTTGGCCGTGTTGCTACCGACGACGTTGCCCAGAATCAGATTCGGGTACCCGGTGGTTGCAGCCCGAATTGAAACCATGAGTTCCGGCAGTGACGTGCCGAACCCCACCACCGTCG
>CALHIO010000163.1 GCA_938030915.1 uncultured Gemmatimonadota bacterium | reverse complement strand
TGCGTCACCGTCTCGAAGTCCTGATCGACCGGCAGGCCCAGGAGCTGAAGCAGACGCATCCGTGACGTGGTGTACCGGTTCCGGGTCTGAAGAACGTTGACCTCGGCCCGGCCGACCTGGACTTCGGCCTGGCCGACGTCGATCGGCGTCACCTGCCCGACTTCGAGCTGGCCCTGAGCGAGCCGCAGGTTGAAGCGCGCATTTTCAAGCTGTTGTTCGGCGATGCGGACGGCGTCTTGCTGGCGTAGCAATTCCACGTACCCCGTCGTGACCTGCTGCACCAGGTTGGACTCAGCGACGCCGATCCCGGCGAGGGTCGAGCGCCGGTCTGCGTTCGTCTGCTTCGGCCCGAGAATCGTCGCCCACGTCAATGAATAGTTCAGCCCGAGGGAATAGCTCGAGCCGTAGTAGGACGGTTGGTCGGTGAATCCGAGATCTCCGAGCGTCAGACTTCCGGGAAGCTGCGTCTCGCCGGAGCCTTGCCAGCTCAGACCGCCGGACGCGCTCGCGCTGGGCAGGAGTTGCCCCCACGCTTGACGGACGTTCCAGTCCGCGAGTGCTTCGTCATTCCGCGTCTGAAGGAAGCCCGGGTTGGTCGAACGGGCGATTTCGATGGCGTCGGCCAGCGACAGTCGAGCCGGGACGCGGTCCTGAGCCTCGAGCGAGAAGGGCGTCAGGAGCGCGGGCAGGCAAATCAGTAATCGGAGGCGCTTCTTCATCCTCACGGACCTCATGCACGGAGACAGTCAGGACGATGGGTTCGATGACCCGTACGCCCCTTGGTTTCACGGGGTTTCGTGTTGGACCCGAGTCCATCGCGTTCACGACAGCGGTTACGGTCGGGTGCCGACACTTCTTCACGGTTCCCGGGAGACCCGCAACAGACGAATGTAACCAAGGAACGGACTCAGCCGACCAGGTCCGTCCGCTCGGCCAGGTACTCGAGGGAGGAGATCCGGACTCTCAATACACGGCCCTGACGGTCGAACCATACGGTCCGGGTCTCGCCCGAGTCCGTGGTGAATTCGACTCGTCTCGCCTGAATCTGATTCGGTCCGAGCCGAATCATCTCCTGAGCCGGTTCCCCCGCGGTGATCAGCCCCTGGCGGCGCGTCCGTGGTTCCAGCGTGTGCACCGGACGATTCGGCCGGAGATCGCGCAGGAAGTAGTAGTGGTGGGCGACGTGACGCTCGAGGACCCGCGTGTCGATGTGCGCCTGGAATTCGCGGTCTTCGGCACCCTCATCCGACCGGATGGTAGCCAGGTATCGTCGACCTGACCGGGCGACCTGAACCTCGATCGGGTCGAGGCCGCTGGCCGAAATCTGATACCGCACCGCGACACCGTCCGGCGGCGCCGCGTGGAGCAGGGCACTGATGTCCTGGCGACCCTCCGGAAGCATCAGTCCGATCACTCCGTTGGCGAAGAGGGCGTCCTCGCGCCCGACCCCGGGGCGCCGGATCACGAAGTCCTCCGTTCCCGCAGGCACGCCTCCGATGATGACCGCGAAAGAGCCCTCGTCCACGACCACCCCCTGAGCGGTCAATTCAGGAGCCCCAAAGGCCAGAAAAGCCGTGGTCGCGAGGAGGAGTCGACGTGTCATGATCATGCGTACCCGGGCTTCACCCCGCGAGTTCGTCCGGGATTCCCGAGTCGACGGCTGTGGACAGCACCTCCACATACCGATCGAAGACGGCCGCTCCCTTCTCTCGTGTCGCCAGACGAGGAGAACCGAGGACGCCCCGAGACTCCACCGGGGGTTTCGGCACCCTTCGGCGGGTATACTTTCGAAGTGCGAACCCCTGAGGGCGAAAGTCGGCGGCCCGATCCATCTTCACTCGGTCTGGTGCGAGGTACAGCATCAACGAGGTTTCGAGCTCTCCAGCATGCTCGAACTCCGGATCGGACTCGATCACGTCGGAGACATCGATCTGATAGAGGTCGTACACGGACTTGTGCGCTGGCCCGGATGCCGTCATGAGCAGCGCTTCGAGATGAGGCTCGTACCGGTGCGCGGTGACGAGATGAAAATGCTGGACGAACAGGTCTTCCCACCCTCCGATCAGCTCGTTGACCGCCCTGTGCAGCGTCTTTCGCCGCAGCCCGGGGGCGCGAAAGGGACCTCCACTGACTGTGACCCCGTAGGAGAAGGCGGGTGCACGCAGAATACCGCAGCGCTCGGACACCGTCCGGGTGACCTGTTCTGCGATGAAGATGTTGGTTCCGATAGGGAGGTGAGGGCCATGCTGCTCGAGGGCCCCGATCGTCATGATGAGCCGCGGGTCGTCGGCCAGGATGCGGCCGACGTTGGGCCATGCCAGTTCATCGACCGCATATGACATCGGCACCTCCCTGGGACGAACGAAGGACGAAGCCGTTCGTCTTCGTGTCGAACCTCGGTCCGTGGTGTGCGACGGCGGCCCTTTGGGTCTGGGCCGGTACGTCGTGGGTCTGGCTACTCCCGCTCGCTTCGGCGCTCGTGCTCGTGTCGTTCCGGAACGCCGTTGGATCGAAGAGCCGGTGGCGGGCCGCCGGTCTCTCCACACTGATCCTTGGGATCCTCGTCGGATTCGCTGCCGAACGCCAGATCGCGGAGGTCTCGAGCGATTGGGATCGCTACTGGAATCGTCGAGTCGACGAGGTCGGAGTCCTTCTACGGGGCGAACTCGCGGAGCGTCGACACAGCCTCGGAACCGAGGTCGTCGAGGAGTTGGTGCGCCTGTGGGACTCCGATGCCGTCGATGTCGACGGAGAGGCGATCGCCCAGCTTCGGGCTCGCGCCCGTAGCTCGGCTCTCGCGCTGTACGATCGGGACGGACAGCTCATCGCGTGGGACGGAATTCATCGCGGCCGGGTGCCGGATGCCGCAAAACGCGGTCAGCGGCTCGATCTGTACCGGGACCTTCCGCTCTTCGGATACCTCTACGTGACCGCCACGGCTCCCGATGGCAGCGTCGCGATGGCGGCGTACCTGCTCCGCGCGTCCCTTCCTGAAGGCCTGGGAGCGGAGATGGGCGACCTGGCCGGTCGCTTCCTCGCCGAGACGGGGGAGCGCATCCGCATCACCGAGGACGATCCGGGTGTGGCCGAGGCGGTCTGGGATCTCGCGCTGGATGAGGATCGTCTCCTTTCCGTCGTCCTCGCGGAACCTGATCCGATCGAGCGTGTGGGGACGCTGGAGGCACGCTGGGCTCTTCGCGTCGCCCTCCTCGGAGCCCTCGCGTGGATTCTGCTCGCCATCGGCGTTCCGCTCGCGGCGGGCGAGGCGATCGCCGCGGCGTCCGCGATCATGGTCGCCGCCGCGGCCCTGCAGGCGGCCCCCGGATCGTCCCTGAGTGCGAGTCTGTTCGACGGCGCATATCAGCTGCCCGGGCCGATCGGGCTCAGTGCGGGCCGACTCGCTCTCGTAGTCGCGGCCTCCTTTCTCCTCGTACCGGTGCTTCCCCGTCGCCTCGGCCGTCTACCGTCTTGGGCAGCCGGGTTGACGGTCTTTGCGCTGTTTCCACCCATCCTGATCTGGCTCGGACGAGGGCTGGTCCCCGGTGTGCTTGCTTCTGGCCGACCTGAATGGGTCGCCTATCAGGTAGCGGCTGCTGGCATGCTGACGCTCTCGGCGGGATTCGGCTTCGCGTATGCACGGAACGGGGGGGGCGGACGCGGGTGGGTCTTCGGAGGGCTGGGCGTCGCCGCTCTGATGGCGGGCGGTGCCGGCGTCTGGGCGGTCTACCGGGTGGGGCTGCCTGCAGCCTTCCCGATCGTCTGGGGCGTTCCTGCCGTCATGATCGCTCGCGGGCTTCACGCCTGGCCCGGATGGCAGCGGGCCGTGGTTGCGTGGGCCAGCGCCGCAGTCCTCGGCTCGTGCGCAGCGATCCCGACGGTGTGGGGACAGGGCATCGAGGCCCGCCTTCAGGTCGGGGAGCGCCGCCTGGCACGTCTCGCCGCGGTGGAAGACGTCGAGGTCGAGGACCGTCTGATCGACTTTGCGCGCGTGGCCGACTCGCTGGACCTCGCCGGTGCCGAGGATGTCACCATCCTGTACGAGGGGTGGCGGCTCAGTGGGCTCGCAGAGCTCGGGGATCCGGTTCGACTCCAGATCGAAGAGCGGAACGGGGCGCCGGGTGAAGGATTGCGAGTGGGGGCTGGGGACACCGAGCCCCAGCCGTATCAGGAAATCCTCGCGGAAGGACGCCGGTCGGGAGGCGTCCGGCTCGTGCAACTGAATCAGGATGATGCGAGGTACATCCTCACGGTGGCCCTCACCGAGGGTCGGATGCTTGTGGCCGTGGCACCTCCGTTCCCGGCCGTGTCTGGACGATCGGTACTCGGCCCGCTCCTCCGCGGCGCCGGCGACACCGAACTGGAGCCCCTCTCCGTGATGGCTTTGCCTGCGGGGCAGGGGATCGCCACCTCGATCCGGCGCGCCCGCACTGCGGAGGGTTGGCGTGTGGAGACCGGACTCCAGTTCAGCACAGGGCCTGCGTACCGCGCTCGATACGCGGTCGACCTGCCGCAGATTCCGCTCGCCATCGCCCGCGCCTCCTTGCTCACGGTGTTGAACCTGTCGGTTTTCCTGCTCCTCTGGTTCGGCGGTCGAGGCCTGCTCGGGGAAACGGCACGAGAGCGGATCCAGCTCTCCAGGCTCGTCATCTCGTTCAGGGCCCGCGTGACCCTGGCGCTGTTCGGCTTTTTCGCGCTCGCCAACGCGCTCTTCGGCACCGTTGCGTTCCGCACGCTCGATGAAGC
>CALHIO010000162.1 GCA_938030915.1 uncultured Gemmatimonadota bacterium | reverse complement strand
CTCTTACCGCACCATTTCACCCTTACCTGTGCCGCGAACGGCCATCGGCGGTGTCTTTTCTGCTGCACTTTCCGTCGTCTCACGACGCCCGGGCGTTACCCGGCACCCTGCCCTGTGGAGCTCGGACTTTCCTCCGACGGACGAATCCGACGGCGATCCTCACTCGCCACGCTCACACGAAAGATGACCCTTCTCTTCACCGATATGCTAGACCCGATCACCGGACCTGCCACAAACGCACACATCGGCCTCCTCGCCGCAGGCATCGCGCCACGGTATCCTCGCGTCCATGAACACACCGGCCTACGACCTCGACGAAGTCCGTCGTCAGATCCCGATCCTCGGGACCCACATCCCGATGAACAACTGCTCGCAAGCGCCGCAGAGCGACGTGACGCGTGCCGCCGCGCTCGAGTACCTCGCGTCCTGGGCCGAAGACGGGATGGACTGGGACACGTGGATCGCACGCACGGAGCAGGCGCGGGCCGAGTTCGCCGCATTCGTAGGCGCGGACCCGGCGGATGTCGCGGTCGCAGCCTCCGTCAGCCAGGCGACCTCCAGCGTCGCGAGTGCGCTACCGTGGCGAGGACGCCGTAATCGCATCGTTGCCAGCGGTGCCGAGTTTCCGACGGTCGGTCACGTGTGGTTGGCCCAGGAGCGCTATGGCGCTGTCGTCGACTGGGTTCCGGTGCGCGACGGTGCCGTCGAGGTCGAAGAGTACGAAAAGCACATCGACGATCAGACGCTCGTGGTCTCGGCCTGCCGAGGCTACTACCAGACCGGCTTCAAACAGGATATCCCCGCCATCGCGGACCTGGCTCACGCCAAGGGTGCTCTTCTCTTCGTCGATGCATACCAGACGATGGGAAGCGAAGCGTTCGATGCCCCATCATCGGGTGCGGACTTCGTCACCTCGGGAAATCTGAAGTTCCTGATGGGCATCCCGGGCATCGCTTTCCTGTGGGTCAAGCCGGAGATCACATCGCGTTTCGAGCCGTCGATCACCGGCTGGTTCGGCCGAGCAAATCCGTACGCATTCGAGACCCGGCGCCTTGACTGGGCCGAGGGAGCACGACGGTTCGATCTCGGCACACCGCCGATCATGGAGGCGTACGTCGCGGCCGCCGGTATGGCGTGGCTGCGTGAGCTTGGCCTCGAAGCGATCGAATCCTGGAACACGTGGTTGGGGCAGCGTTGCGTCGAGGGGGCGCTGGAACGCGGCCTGGATGTGCTCGGACCGCACGACCCGGCGCGGCGCGCTCCCACGACTGCGATCGTATGCGACGACGCTCATGCGGTCGAAGCGACGCTGCGGGAGCAACGGATCATCGCGTCAGCGCGAGGACCGGCGATCCGACTGGCGCCCCATTTCTACAACTCCACCGATGACGTCGATCGAGCGCTCGACGCCACGGCGGCTGCCATTCGGGGCGAGTGAGGACGTCGAAACGATGAGGCGGGAGACGTTCGGCTCTCGCCTTGCCGTACTGGCCACGATGGTGGGCCTTGCCGTGGGGCTCGGGAACGTGTGGCGGTTCCCATACATGGTCGGACAGTTCGGAGGCGCGACGTTCATCCTGCTATATCTCGCGATCGCGGGACTCGTCGCCGTGCCGGCACTCATGGGCGAATGGGCGATCGGGCGCCATACGAGGCTCAGCTCGCTCGGCGCGTTCGAGGCCACGGGCGTACCGGGCGGTCGTGGGCTCGGGTGGATCCTCGTCGCCATCTCGTGGGCGGCCGTCTCGTATTACACGAACGCGATCGGCTGGGTGGCGTTTCACGGACTCGCCCAGGTCGCGACCGGGGTCGGTGCGGGCTTCGACGCCTCCGTGATCCTTCCTCCGGAGACGGGATTCTCGCTACGCTCGACCGGGCTCCAGTTCGGCTTCACGGCCACCATTCTCGCAATGCAGGCAGCCGTCATCCTGCGCGGTGTACGACAGGGGATCGAGCGCGTCTCCACGATCGCGACCCCCATTCTCTTCATGACCCTGCTGATTCTGATCGTCCGCTCCGTCACCCTCGAGGGAGCGGGCGCGGGGATCGCATGGCTCCTCGATTTCGACCTTCGCGCCGTCACCCCGACCGCCGCGGTTGCGGCGCTCGGCCAGGTCGTCTTTTCGGTCGGGCTCGGCGGGACGCTGATGGTCGTCTACGGCTCCTATCTCTCGGACGACGCGGACATCCGGAGTACCGCCGCCCTGACCGTGATCGGTGACACCGGCGCAGGCCTGCTGGCCGGTCTCGCGATCTTTCCGGCGGTCTTTGCGCTCGGACTGGAGCCCGCGGGCGGCCCGGGACTCCTCTTTGCCACGCTCCCCGAGGTCTTCGCGCGAATTCCCATGGGATGGCTCTTCGGATCGCTCTTCTTCGCGGGCCTCTTCGGGGCCGCGCTGCTGTCGGGGATCGCCGCGTACGAGGTACTGGTCGCGAGCTTCTCGGATGTCCTGGGCTGGAGTCGCAGACGAGCGGTCGGAACGGTCTACTGTGTGTCTCTCGTGCTCGCCGTTCCACCGATGATCAACCTCGGGATCTTCGTCCCGTGGGACCTCACCTTCGGCTCAGGAGGGCAGACGTTCGGTGCCCTTGTCGCCGTGGTCACGGTGGGATGGGTGATGGACCGGGGGACCCTTCTGAAGCAACTCGCGGGAGACACCCCTTCGAGTTGGGATCGTCTCCTGATTCACTGGCTGCGCTGGTTCGTACCGGCCGCCGTGACGATCGCGGCGGTCTGGTGGCTCGTCACCGACGTGCTGGGTATTGTCGGGGGATCCTGACCCCTCGTTCGTTCGACTCATGCGCCGTTCTCGCCCTCTCGGATCCGTCGCCACTCTCACGAGGGTCGTCCTCGCGCTGCTCGCGTTCGGCGCGCTTCCGGCCCCGGCACTGGCTCAAGCCGACGCCGTCGTCATCTATCTCGTTCGTCATTCCGAACGGGCCGAGGACGGAACGAACGATCCACCCATCTCACAGGCGGGCGAGGAACGATCCGCACAGGTCGCCATGCTCCTTCAGGACGCGGGGATCACCCACATCCACACGACCGATTTCAAACGGACCCGTGCGACGGGAGCACCGACCTCGGCGATGACCGGCCTCCCGATGGAGTTGTACGATCCCCGTGACCTCGCGGCCTTCGCCGGACAGCTGAGCCGGACGCCCGGACGGCACCTCGTGCTGGGACACAGCAACACGACACCACAACTGGTCGAGGCGCTCGGCGGCGACCCCGGCACGCCGATCGAGGAGATGGAATACGACCGGTTGTATATCGTGACGTTGACGGCCGCGGGTGCGTCCACCGTGCTCCTGCGGTTCGGATCTCCGTACGAAGGCTGATCATCCGGGCGACGTGGCGAGCGGCTCGATGACGTACGACGCCGTCGTAGTCGGGGCTGGACCGAACGGGCTGGCTGCAGCCGTCGAGCTTCAGCGAAACGGTTGCGCCACGCTCTTGATCGAGGCCGCGGATACGGTGGGAGGTGCTGCACGGACCGAGGAGGTCACGCTTCCCGGCTTCCTGCACGACGTCGGTTCCGCGATCCATCCACTCGGTGTCGGATCACCGTTCTTCTCGTCGCTTCCACTCGAATCGTTCGGACTCGAGTGGGTGCATCCCGAGACGCCCCTGGCGCACCCACTACCCGATGGCACGACCGCCATCCTCGAACGGGACCTCCATCAGACCTCATCGCTGCTCGGGGACGATGGGCGCACATGGACCCGCATGTTCGGCCCGTTCGTCGACCGCTGGCCTGCGTTCGCCGAGCACGTCCTCCGCTCGCCGCTCTCGATGCCGAGGGCTCCGATCCTGATGGCCCGCTTCGCGTCGTTCGCGCTCCGGTCGACACCCGGGATCGCCCGAGCATTCCGCGGCGAGGCAGCTCGAGCCCTTCTGGCGGGCAATGCCGCGCATGCCGGAACCCCGCTCACGCATGCCCTCACCGGCGCGGTCGGGGCGACGCTGATCGTCGCGGCGCATGCGGTCGGGTGGCCCTTTCCGCGGGGAGGTGCGGGCGCGCTGACGGGAGCACTCGCCCGGTACTTCCGCTCCCTGGGCGGTACGATCGAGACCGGGCACGAAATCCGATCACTCGAGGACGTGCCTCGTGCGCGAGTGACGCTGCTCGCTCTGACCCACGGGCAGGTAGCGGCCCTGAACGACTCGGGGCTTCCCGATCGGTTTCGCGCACGGCTCGCCCGGTGGCGCTACGGGCCGGGTGCGTTCAAGGTCGACTGGGCACTCGACGCGCCGATCCCCTGGCGCGACCCCACGGTCGCGCGCGCAGCCACCGTACACATCGGGGGCACGCTCTCTGAGATCATGGCGTCCGAGGCGGCTCCTCTCGCCGGCCACGTCAGCGAGCGCCCCTTCGTGCTTCTCAGCCAGCCTTCACTCTTCGACCCGGCACGGGCCCCCGAAGGCAAGCACACGGCGTGGGCGTACTGTCACGTCCCGAACGGGTGGACGGGCGATGCGACAAAGCTGATCGAGTCGCAGATCGAGCGATTCGCTCCCGGCTTCCGCGACCGGGTTCTTGCTCGGGCATCGTGGGATACCGAACGCCTGGAGCAGTGGAATGGCAACCTGGTGGGTGGCGACGTGAACGGGGGCGTGCTCACTCTGGGTCAGACGATCGGCACGGCGCGTTGGGGGGTGCCGGGATATCGCACGCCCAGACCGGACCTCTACCTGTGCTCGGCCTCCACACCGCCAGGCGGAGGGGTGCACGGAATGGCCGGGTACCACGCTGCGCGCGCAGCGCTGAAGCACTCGCTCGGACTCGGATAGACACGGGTCGTTGCGATAGAGCGATTCAGAGACAGGTCCTGCCATGTCGAGTGGCGAATGCTCAGCCCAGGCGAGCCGCCATCCCGTGCGACGACAGAGGGTCTTCTCCCGTCTTGGAGATCAGCAGGCACTCTGCGCCCTCGTATTCGTCAATGAGCGCAAGGCCTTCCCGCGGCGGAAGCACGAGAACCGCAGTGGACAGCGCATCGGCCTCCGCAGCGGTCGGGGCCAGCACGGTCGCCGAACTCAGCGTCCCGGGTGAGCGGCCCGTTCGCGGATCGAGGATATCGTAATGGCGGTGGTCCGGCGTGAAGTGACGCACGTAGTCCCCGGAGGTCGCAATGCTCCCCCCGTTGAGCTGAACTCGCCCCACGAGTTCGTCAGCCAGACGCGGGTGCTGGATCCCGATCGTCCAGGGTTCGTGTGACAGACCGTCCCCTCCGGACGTCATGTCACCGCCGGCATCCACCAGTACGCGGTCGGCCCCTTCCCCCGTCAGGCACGCCACCGCACGGTCGACGATGTACCCCTTGGCCACGCCGTCGAGTGAGATCGCCATGCGGTCGTGAGCAAAGCGGATCGTCTCGCCGTCGATCGAGATGCCACGATATCCGACGAAGCCGAGCACGCGATCCACGTCCACAGCCTCGGGGGGACCGTGCTCGACGTCGAACCACTCCTGATAGAAGTCGACCAGTGGGCCCACCGTCACGTCGAAGGCACCGCGAGATCGACGGCTCACGTCGAGCGAAAGAGCCAGCACCTCGATCAGCTCCGGGGGTGCCGCCTCCAGAGACCCCGACTCGTTCAATCGCCCGACCGCCGAGTCGGGCCGGTATCGGGACAGGATCGCCTCGAGCCGCTCCATCTCGGCGAAGGTCTGGCCGATCATCGCTCCTGCCTCATCCCGCTCCTCGTGCACAACGGTCAGTGTCACGCTCGTCCCCATCCGGATCCGCGTCTCACTCGCACGATGCAGACCTGCACGCTTCAGGACTTCGGCCCCGATCCCGATGCCAAAGGCGGCGCCGATCCCGACCCCGGCGGTGATCCGAAGTGCATCCCGCCTCGAGATCGACCGTGGCTCAGACACGGGTCTCGACCTTCAGTTGAATAAGACGCGGCCGAATCTCGTCGATATCGTGACGACACACGCCCTGCTGCTCGATGAGCTGGACCTCACAGACGTTGCATCGCACGCACTCGTGAACGTCGATGACGTCTTTTCGGATGGCACCTGTTGGGCACTTCTGCTCGCATACGAAACACAGAGAGCAGTGCTCGACCCTGGGGATGCGTCGCAGTGAGACGAGGGAGAGGATACCGAGCGCCGCACCGAGCGGACACGCGTAGCGGCAGTAGAAGCGCGGGATGACGACCGAGGCCCCGAGAAAGGCCCCCGCGATGAGCCAGAGCGGGAGAGACGGGCTCAAGAAGAAGACCGTCCCGAACGGTTCGAAGTACTGGTACAGACTGATCTGGCTGCCAAGAACGGCCGGAACGAGGATCACCGCGAGAATGCCATACTTCACCCACGTCGCCGGGCGATGCACCCGTGTCGGGAGCGGGCGCTTCCACGACGTGGGCACCACCGCGTCGATCATGTCCTGAAGTGCACCGAACGGGCACAGGAAGCCGCAGAACATGCGCCCCCACACGAGTGTGGTGACCAGGGTGAAGGTGACCATGAGAAGGAGCGGCAGGTCTCGCAGATAGACGCCCACACCGGTCCAGATTCCGCTCGTGATGTGCGAGACGGAGAGGAAGCCTCCGTCCACCCAGCCCAGCACGACCAGCGTCACGCCGAGCGAAGCCCAGCGGAGGGGCGTCAGCTTCGTCAAGAACGCCGCGGTCGCCAGCGCGATGACGAACGCCATCAGCGCCAGTCGGCCCCACGATGCCTCCGCGAGGGTTCGATCGAGGAGCGACTCGTCTTCCGTAAGCACGAAATCGAGGGCTGGTGGCGCCTCGCGGGTCTCGGGCGGGGCTGCATCCTCGAGGGGTGGGATCCCCGATTCGGGACTCGACCCCCGCGTCGACGTGGCCCCCTCGACCTCGACCCCGATCGCCGCATCCTCGAGGGCCTCGGCCTCCGCGCTGTCTGCGAGTGAGTCCTCGCCGCTCGTCTCCGTTTCGTTGGGCGCACCGGTCTCGAGCGGCCCCGCCTCGGCCGAAGCCGAAGCCGCCGCCGCTTCAGCCGCGGCGATCGCCTCGGCTTCCGCAGTGGCTCTGCGCGCCTCGAGACTCAGATACTCCACCGAGTGTACGCCGAAGGCTTCGAGGTCGTACACGAAGCGGAACGGACGTGACGGATCGACGGACGCATCCACGAGCATGATCCCGACCATCGTCGCCTCGCCCGAGACGATACCCCCCGAGGGCAACCCCATGGAGATCACGTTCCTTGGATCAATCGTGGTCGTGTCGCCGTCCTGCTCGATGCTCCAGCCCTGCTGTCGAAACAGTCTCAGGCGGGATCCGTCGATCGTATACAGCATGAGGTTATCCGCCCCGCCACGCCGCTCGGCCGAGCGTTGTGCACGCTCGTACAGCTGAGCGCCCAGGAAGTACGCCCCCAGCCGATCATTCTCGATGAAGGCCAGACCAATGCCCGCCGAGCCTTCACCCGGCTCCGTCACCTCGAAGCGCTGCACGATTCCCGACTGACGGAGATCGAACCACGACATGCCGATCGGATCCACCACATCGGTCGCCGCGGCCGAAGGACCATCGATGAGGGCGTACGCGTTGGCGACCCTGCGCGCCGCGTCACGAACTCCTCGCGAGAGGGCGCGGACACTGATCGACACACGGGAGATGCCCTCGATGTCGTTCCAGAGCTGGAAGGGGTCTCCGATATGCTTCCCGGCGAATTGCTCCTGGAAACCCGGCGTGCGGAGAAAGTCACCCATGCTCCGCATGTACGACTCGTTGTAGTCCGTGACGCGCATCCCGGTCATCGTGCCATCGGGGCGCATTCCGACGAGTGCTTCGATGGGGCCGCTGTAGCCGTACTGTTCGGGCGGAAGATCGGACGTCAGGAAGACGTACCCCGACACCAACTCTGAGCCGTCCGATGCGACGGTGAAGGCGACGACGACCGGCAGATCTCCCGTGACGTCGCCGAACCGGTCAGCCTCGGGCATGACCGTTCGCATGAGCGATTCGGGGATGCGTTCGATCCGCTGACCGAGCACGGGGCTGACGCCAGGAACCGTGAAGAGCGCAGCCACGATGGCCGCGCGAAGAATCGACGCGCGCAGGTGCATCGCGCGAGCATACGCGCAGCGCCGGAGCTCAGCAATCGCGAGCACGCGCGAGCCGCCGGGGCGGCTACGTCAAGCGGCTCACCCGACTACGTCACCCTACGTAAAGAAGCGGGAACGCGGGCGGCCGATGTTCAGGCATCCAATTCACCATATCCGAGGATGACCCCATGATCAGCATGGTGCGTGCAGTCCAAAGACCAACGTTCCTCCTCGCGCTGTCGATCGCAGTCGGCGCCTGCGCGGACGAAGAGGAGGCTCCTCTCCCATGACACCGGACTTCACCATCGTCTCCGGGAACGGAGAGCACTCCGCCCCGCTTTCGGTCTACACCCAGAATCTGTGGCTGGGGGGAGACACCGGCCCGCTCTTCCGTCTCGACCTTTCGAACCTGAGTCAGGTCATTCCGGCCACAGCACAATTCTGGGCCGAGGTACAGGCGAGCAATATCGACGAGCGGGTCGTCGAGATCGTCCGTGAGCTCGAGGACCGGAAGCCGGCAGTCGTCGCCCTCCAGGAAGCGGTGGGATACGAGACCGGTGCGCTGATCCCCAACGCGGAAGGTGGCCTCGACTTCGTGGCGCAGGCGCCCGGACCGGACCTGCTGCAGGCCACCGTGGCCGAAATCGAGGCCCGCGGCCTTCCCTACTCCGTCGCAGTGATACAACCGACGACCACGATCGCCCTGCCCATCGGACCTCCGGGTGCGACGGGGCTACCGGCGATCACGGTCCAGGACCGAGTGGTGATGCTCACGCATGACGACGTCGAGCCGATCGCGACCGATCGTGGGCTGTACGAGGCTCGGATCCCGCTCGGCCCGGCGGAGTTCGTGCGCGGATGGGTCCGCATGACCATCGAACACGACGGCGCACCCCTGCACTTCGTTGCGACACACCTCGAGACGCAGGGGAGCGGTCCGACCGACCCGATCCGGTACATCCACGAACTTCAGGGCGCGGAGCTGCAGCACTCGGTCCTGTCCGCGCTCGATGGGACAACCGTGCTCATGGGTGACCTGAACTCCGACGCGGCCGCTGACCCGTCGTCACGCACATGGACCCCGACGTATGGCAATCTGATCGACGCGGGCTTTCTGGACGTCTGGGCGACGGCACCGAAGCCGTCGCGCGAGGACGGTGTGACGTGCTGCCAGGAGGACGGCGACCCGGCCCGAACCCCGGATCAGCGGATCGACTTCGTCCTCCTCCGGACGGCGCAGGAGAGTGTTGACGCCGGACATCACAGGGGCTGGTTCCGGGCCGATATCGTCGGAACGAAGGAAGCTGACCGGACACCGAGCGGTCTCTGGCCCTCGGACCACGCGGGTATCGTAGCGTCCATACGGCTCCCGGGTCGCATGCGCTGAAGACGCACGCCCCGGAGAGGATACGTCGGAGCGGGCCCGGCCA
>CALHIO010000161.1 GCA_938030915.1 uncultured Gemmatimonadota bacterium | reverse complement strand
GTTGATCCACGCGTCCAGCTTCCCGATTGCGCTCGCGCTTACTCGTCGCATCGCCCCCGACCTCCACGTGGTCATTCGGGTCGTCCTCGCGGCGATGACGGTTGCAACTCCACTCGCGCTCATGCAACTCGGCACATCATTCGGGCACTTGGCCGCTGCCCCCGGGGTGGGTCTTTCTTTGCTGCTCATGTTGAGGGCTCGCGACATGAGAGGTTGGGCGTTGGCGGGTGCCGCGCTGTCGATCATGCCGCTGATGAAGGCCTCGGCGCTGGCAACGGTGCCTTTTCTGCTCCTGGGTGCGGTGATCCTCGCATCTACGCTCCGCGCCGCACTCGGATATCTGGTGGGGTTCTTAGGGTCATATCTGGGGATCGCCGTCGGTTGGGCCGCTTATGTGACGCTCCGAACCGATTCGACGATCGTGTCCACTCCGGGCGTTCCCGTGTCCGGCACGCCACTGCTCCTCGGGACGCTGGTTGCGCTCGGATTGGCGGTCGCGGCGGTGATGAGATCGGAGGTGATCGAGGCTCGCTGGGAGTCCTACGCACCCAGCGCCCGTACCGAGGCCCTCTTGTTGTCGGGGCTCCGAGTCTTGTTGTTGCTTGCGGGGCTCGCGCAAGGTCGGGCGCTGCAACTTCAGGAAGTCGATGCCCGGTTCCCGATCACGACCTGGCGCGGATTCCTCGATCGCTTGACCCACACCGGTGCCCTCATCGATGGCTATCGGCCGCTCGATCTCGAGGTCGAGTACTTCGATACCTCGGTCCCGGTCGCCTCGGTCGTACTCGCAGCGCTGATCATCATGTTCGTTCTGCAACTTGCTCGCGCGCAGGCTCGGTTCGCTGCCTCCCGCTCGCTCGGAGCGGGCATTTTCTTGCTCGGTCCGATCTTTTACGCAATCTGGACCACTGGCTACACGCGCTACGCGGTGCAGTCGATCGTGTGGGTGCCGATCGGGGCGGTGGTGCTGGTCGCGGCCCTGCGGCCGGTTCGTGGTCTCCAGATGCTCACGGCGGGAGCGCTAACGGTTGCGCTGGCCCTGCCGCTCCTTCCGGGTGTGTCCAGTGCCGTGCCGATCGAGCGGTTCGCACAACCGGATGGTGGTAGGGAACGACTTCAGCCCGATGAGGCCAGAATGTTGAGTTCGCTACTTCCGGAGAATTCCACGATCTACGCCTTCGGCGAGGAGATCTCGTTTGCGGGAGCCGTGATCAACCGGACGGACCTCACCTGGGAGTTCAAGGAGCCACCCGGCGACACGCTCGACGAGCTTGAGCAACCGCTGATGACGGTGTACAACCCGGAAGATGCTGAATTGCTGGAGGAATTGCGCCTGAACGGGCTTGACTTCTCCGACTGCGTACACCTGCGGTTCACCGCGTCGGCTTTCGGCGTCTGCCGGGTCTACATTCCCGGCTGAGCCCACGTCGGGCGAGGATCGATCTCGTCGACCAGAGCATCGATGCGCCGGCTGGTGGCCCGACGTCCGAAGAGTTCGTCGATTCTCTGGAGCCCTCGGGCGGACATCGTCTCCCAAGTTGAGCGATTCTCGTAGAGGCTGATCACCCGCTCCGCGAACGCGGGCGCGTCGTCGGCGATCTCGATGTCGCGGCCCGGCTCGAGCATCATGCCGTCGTTGCCGATGCTGGTCGTCACCATTGGCACTCCCGTGGCGAGGGCTTGCCCGACCTTTCCCTTCACCCCGGCGCCGTAGCGGAGCGGAGCGACGACCACGCGAGTAGCGGCGTAGACCGGATTGAGATCGGCGACCCAACCGGCGATGGTGACGTGCTGACCAGCGAGCGCACGGATGCGATCACTGGGATTGCTGCCCACCACAGTCAGGTGGATGTCAGGGATTTCGTGGAGCAGCAGCGGCATGATCTCGTTCACCATGTACTCGACCGCGTCACCGTTCGGTGCGTGATCGAAACCACCGACGAAGAGCAGTCCGGATCGAGACTCGAATCCCGGCACCTGCGACTCATGGAGGACGTCGTGGACGTTGGGCACGCGAACGCAGGTGATCGGCGTGTCGGCGACCCCCCGGATGTACTCCTCGTCATCGTCGGAGAGCGTGACGACCACATCGGCACTGCGGGCGGCGATGCGCTCGAGGCGCCGGTCGGCGATCGCCTTCTCACGGTCGGCGGGATCGCCGGTCTGCTCGAACTGCCGGTCCATTCGCCGACCATGGGCGTCAACCATGTCGTAGACGAGGGGGATCTGCGGAGCGTGTAGGGCAATGTCGGAAATCGCGTCGCCGAAGACCGGGGGCCGGGCCACCCAGATGAAACGGGTTGAATCGCGGTACGCGCGCAGCCAGTCGCCGAGATCGGCGTCGTAGGGCAGTACCTCCACCCCACGGCGGGTCATCCGGTCCCGCCATTCGAATCGAGCGGCGGGCGCGGCTCCCTTGAAGCGGACGGTGAGTCCGCGGTCGAGGAGGTCCTCGATGATGCAGGTCATACGAAGTGAGCCGGAGTCCTCATCCGGTGTCAGGTCGCGGTGATCGATGACGAACACGTCGTCGGTGTCGCGACGGTCGCGGGCGATGAGGAGGGTGTGCGCCAGTTGGTTCGCGTCTGGGTGATCGTGCTGTCCTTCGAGCCTGGTCGACCACTTCTCAACGAACTTCGGGTGATTGATCGCTTGAAAACGCTTCATACTGGTCGTGTTCGCGGCTCCGGTCGGCGCTGGGTTGGCCGAGGCGGGTACTCGACTGCTCGAACCTTCGGCGTGGATCACTATGGAGTCGGGTCGGACGACGACGTCGAGGCCGAGCTCTCGGATCTCGAAGCAGAGATCGG